>JAZLCM010000106.1:0-8808 GCA_045614245.1 Candidatus Enterousia sp. | reverse complement strand
GCCCTAATAGTCTAGTGGTAAAACACGTCCTTGGTAAGGACGAGTCGCAAGTCCGATTCTTGCTTAGGGCACCAGAAATGTATCATCTGTTTTGCGTTTGGTCGTTTGATAAAAATCTTGAAAACCGGAAAAATCGTGTATAAAATATAGAAAAGTTTTTGAATATGGTGATGATGTGACCAACAACCACGGAGCCGGTTCAAAAACAAAAAAGTGATAAATTCGGGTGGCACCGCGCATAGCCAAATCTTTATGCGCCCCGAAATATGTTTAACCAATGGGTGTCAAAATTCCGTATGTTTTTTGTCGCCCGAAAATCCCCCGTCGCAGATGCTTTGGGGGACAAGCAAAAAAGGGAACAGAAATGTTATCACTTCAATCGAAATATAGAACGCATACTTGCGGGGAATTGTCTGCAAAAAATGTCGGTGAAACCGTGACGCTTTCGGGTTGGGTTCATCGCAAGCGCGACCATGGTTCGTTGCTGTTTATTGACCTGCGCGATAATTATGGAATTACTCAGATTGTTCTTGATGGTGGAAATGACGATTTGGAACGCGTGCGACCGGAATCTGTTTTGCAAATAACCGGTAAAGTTGTTGGGCGTGACGCGTCACAAATAAATGAAAAAATCCCAACCGGAGAAATAGAGGTTCAGGTTGAATCTTGGAAAGTTTTGACCAATGCGGATGTTTTGCCGTTCCAAGTTTTTGGCGACGATGATACAGTGTCCGAAGATTTGCGTTTGAAATATCGCTATATCGATTTGCGGCGCGATAGTTTGCACAATAACATTTTGACGCGCAATCGTATTATGAAATTCTTGCGCGATAAAATGTGGGATTTGGGTTTTTCGGAATTTCAAACGCCGATTTTAACGGTGTCCAGTCCCGAAGGCGCGCGCGACTATATAGTACCGAGTCGAAATCATCATGGTATGTTCTATGCGTTGCCCCAGGCGCCACAGCAATTTAAACAATTGATTCAAATTGCCGGCTTTGATCGCTATTTCCAAATTGCGCCATGTTTTCGTGATGAAGATTTACGCGCCGACAGGTTGTTAGAGTTTTATCAATTAGATTTGGAAATGTCGTTTGTGGATCTGCGTGATATTCAGGCGGTTGGTAATGAAATAATGCCGGAACTTATTAAAACTTTTGTGCCGGACGCGATTATCGACCCGAATATTCCGCATATTCCGTTTGACGAGGCGATGTTAAAGTATGGCAGTGACAAGCCAGATTTGCGTAACCCGATTTTGATTTCTGATGTGACGGAAATTTTCCGCGGGTCGGATTTTGGAATTTTTGCGAACGCGATAGAGGCGGGCGCCGTTGTGCGTGCAATTCCCGCACCGAACAGTGCCGACAAACCGCGGTCTTGGTTTGATAAACTTGGCGAATATGCGGTCAAGGAACTTGGACTTGGCGGACTTGGTTATATTGTCTTTGCGGACGAAGCCAAAGGGCCCGTTGCGAAAAAACTTGATGCGGAAAGAATCGAAAAGTTGCACAAAATCGCGGGTGATAATTCGTCGCTGTTCTTTGTGTGTGACAAGGTGGATGCGGCGGCCAAGGCGGCGGGCAAGTTGCGTATTAAACTTGGCGAAGATTTGGGCCTTATAAATCCGCATGAATTTAAATTCTGTTGGATAGAAGATTTCCCAATGTACGAATTGAACGAAGAAACGGGTGCGATTGACTTTGGCCATAATCCGTTTAGTTTGCCAAAGGGCGAACTGGACGGCGACCCATTGAAAATAAAGGCGAATCAGTTCGATATGGTTCTGAACGGTGCCGAAATTTGCAGTGGGGGATTGCGCAACTATAACCCCGAAACTATGGTTCGGGCGTTCGCGATTGCGGGATATGGACCGGAAGTTGTGAAAGAAAAGTTCGGCGGAATGTATGCCGCGTTTCAATATGGTGCGCCACCACACGGCGGTTGCGCGTTTGGTATTGACCGACTGGTTTCCATTATTTTGGGAACAAATAACTTGCGCGAAGTCGTGTTGTTCCCGACGAACCAACGCGGGCAAGACCTGATGTTGGGTGCGCCACGCGAAGTGACCGAACAGCAACTGCGTGAAGTGCATATTCAGGTTAGGAAGAAGAATTAGTAATTAGTGTAAGTGTAAGTGGTTAGTGTTAGTCGCCCGCAGAAATGCGGGCGGTTTTTCTGTTGATGCACAATTAAAACGGGATATTTAATTTATTACAGAGCGCAAAGTTCTCCTCCATTGGAGGAGTTCCCGCAGGGGGAGGTGGGTTAGAAAGTTCGTTGTTATTCCGAATTCTCTAACCACCCCGGCCTTCGGCCACCCCTCCAAAGGAGTGGAACTGCACCGCGACGGGTTTAAGTTTTGCCTTTACCTGGTGGGCTTCGGTGGACAGGGGTTAGTGTTAGTCGCCCGCAGAAATGCGGGCGTTTTTGCTTGACAGTGTGGGGTTTTGTGGTATGTTAGTCGCCAAGAGAGGTTAGATAAAAAGGAATTGTTATTATGAATAATATGCAAAAAATAGCGAGTTTAAAAAAACTTCAGGTTTTTTTGTCAGACGAGTTAAAAAAATTTGAATCGGCAAAACGTCATGCGCATGATAATTTTGGGTTGAATCAGTTTAAAGCAGGACGTAAAGAATACGCCAAAGCGCGGGTTGTTAGTACCAAGATCGGATATTCGCTTGCTAAAAAATACGGTATGACACAATACGGCGAAGTTGGCAAACATATTGGTTCTTTGAAAAAAGTTGATTATGTAAATTTGAATTTTGAAGACAGATTCGATTTTAATAGGGCGGTTGTATTGATATTCGCATGCGCCATTTTATATGGTGAGCACGCGTATTTGATGGATTTGGATAAACAAGAAAAATTTCCGCAAACAAAAAAAATTGCATTGAATATGTTGTCCGAAGATGTGAGTTTAGTACATGAAAATCTTGCGCCGGCCTTAGATGGGTTGAAAAATCATGAAAAAAATCAAGCACAAAATAATATATTAAAGGTTTTTCATTCTTATGCGGATGCAAACACAGATTTTGATGGTGATTTCCGTTTGCATAGTATTGATGAATTACATGATTGGTGTAAAAATTTTGAAAAGAACAAGCAAAAGATTTATCGTGAAAAATATCATATGATTAAGATTTTGGAACATGATTTTGGTCGTCCGTTGTTTCATTTAGATAGACCATTAAGTGAATCTTTTAAAGATAGTTATGGACGTGAACTATATCTTAATTATCATTGGGATAATGAGTGGCATACAAAGTATTTGCTTAAGATTGTATTGTCTTTGAAAACGGGTATTAGTGATAATTACTTGATTGCGCCCGGAATAAATTTGTGGGTTAACAAGGTATTGGAAGGTATTGATGATAGTATTAGTATCGAAAAGAAAGAGTTGGCAGAAAATAAACAAAAATTCGATAAAACAATTGGGCAGATTGCTGGAGATTATGATGGTTTGAATCTGAGTCCAGATATTTTGAAATATATAAGGACTATAAAGCGTAGGAATAAATAAAAGTTTTTATTAGATACTAATTAAAACTTATCATGTGTTCGTATGAATTCGCGCATATAGGCGGGGTCAAAGTACCGCAATATTTCGCCCATCGAATATCCGCGACGACCGTTTGGTGCAACCGTCATTGATACGGTGACCGGATCGGGCGCAGTGCCACGCAAAAGTATATTTAACTGTGTTGTCATTGCGCCGTTGGTTATGTTCATTTTTCCAATTGCGTCTGCGTGGCGCATTGATATTTCGATTGGTGTTGTTGTGTTAAATACTCCATTATCATATTTGCCGATGATGCGCATGTTTTTGATTTTTGTGACGCCTGATTCCAATGCCGTCATAAGGCGTTCTTCGATATTCAGTCTTGTTAAATCATCGTATGCGATATAGAACGCGTCAAGGCCAATGCCATCAAGGTATCCGCCGTCAAATGTTAAATCTATATCGCCGGTCATGTTATACCAAATGTCATGTGCGATGTGCCCGGATGTGTGCAGACCTATTTCCGCGGTTATCGTTGTGTTCAATATATTCAATGGCGAATTGTTGGTAAGTAATGGGCCATTGATTACAAAATTATTTAACTGGATAAATATGTCGTATTCAGAACGTTCTTTGATAACGGTGGCAAGCAAGTTTCCGCGCGCGCGTTCGGTGATAGAAAATGTTTCTGTGCCGGATTTTAACGAATATACAAAATTATTGTATGAATTATTGTCGTATACCAATGTCTTTGCAGAAAGATAAATGTTTTTATCAATGTCGAACGGCATAAGTATTGGCGCATTTGTTAAGAATTCCATTTCTTCGTATCTTTCGAAAAATTCATGGTTTATAAAATCGTCGATGGTAAGTGTGTCTGTTTTTAGTGTTATGCCGTTTGCGTCAACCGAACCAGTAAATACATGTCCGGCAATTTTTACGGTTAGGTTTGATATATCTCCGCGTTCGTTGTATGAACCCGATGCGATGTAATCAAGGTTTTGTAAAAATTGTAAGTCAAGTTCGGGAAACCAATCTTTGATATTTTTTCCGGTCAAATAAAATGAATTGTTTTGGACAATCAATGACCATGCATTTGAATTTGGTATAAATGTTATGGCGTCATCGTTCCATACTATGTTTCCGCGTTCGTTTAACATTGTTTCGGGCAAAATATGTAAATGCGGATTTACGGACCCCAATGTTTGATTATATATGTATTCGTATTCGGTTTTGGAATCTTTTCCGTTTGCCGTATATGTTCCGCCAATGTTCGCAAAAGTGAACTTTATGTTTGCCGGGCGACCGTCAAGTTTCGCAATGTATGACGATAGCCCGTTTGAATCAACCGATTCATTTGAAACTATTTCGGCGGTTATGTGGTTTTTGTCGTTGCGTATAAATCCATAAAGGCTTCCGTATTTAAACTTTTCGCATTGCCATTTGTCGGGCGTTCCAGAAAACAGACATTCTGTGTCCATGCCATCGATATTTGTTTTTATCATTATATCGTGTGCGCCGTTTGAATCTATCATGCCACCGGTAAAGGTTGTGTCGTCCGCAATAATTTTATCGATTTGAATATAATCTTCGGTGCCAACGGCATTTATTTTGATGTGTTCAAAGACTTTGTTTTCAAATGTTAAATCGCCATAGAAATCTATGTTCAATTTTGTGTTGTGTAATAATTTTGTTGAATGCGCCAAAAAAGAAAAATCAAAACTTACATTGTTTGATGATAAATCAATTTTGCGCCAACCGTTTGGATTTAGTTCTATGTCGCCATGGACATTGTTCGCAACAAGGTGTTCAAATTTGAAACCATATTCCCCGTCCCATACAAAGTCTGTGAATAATTTTACGCGTTTGTTTATTTTCGGTTCGGAAAATTCAAACCAAGAATTTATTTTGTCTGTGTCGATTGCCAATGTTCCAAATGCACCACCGGTTGGATATAATTCGCCAACAATCCGCAGGTCGACATTTTTGTTCGTAATTACGAATCTGTCATTGTGGAATTCGATGTCATACTTATGTTGGCCGGTGCGAATAAAGCCGTTGAATATTCCATTGTTAAATATACCGTTGATTATTTGATAATCTTTGTCCAAAAAGTTTATGACGGAATCTTTGACGGTAATGTTATAGTTTTTCATAAATGGCGCCAAAGAATCAATTTTTATCATTGCGCCGGATATTGACATTGTGCCAGTAAGAGTCGCGTTTTGAATATCAAAAAGGTCACGAAATGGTATTTGGACAGAAATCTCGCTTATGTTTCCAAACGGCGTTGTCACATCGTGTGCAAGTATTGTTGTTTTTCCAACAATTCCAAATGTTACATCACCATTTATTTCAACATCCATGCCGGTTTGTGTCGCAATTGCGGTTTCAAGTCGTGGACGAACACTGTTCAAGTTCATGAATACCGGGGCAAGCAACAACAGCGCCATCGTAACAGCGATAATAATTAAAATTATCCAGAAAAAAGTGTGTTTATTGTGGTGTTTGGTTGACATTCTCTCGGTCCTCTTGTTTTTTCATTATAATTTATTATACTTTGTTTTGTGAACAAAAAAATTTTTAATCTTGAAAGCGATTACAAACCGATGGGTGATCAACCAACGGCCATTGCGGATTTGGTCGCGGGTATTAATGATGGTCGCCGGTCCCAGGTTTTATTAGGAGTGACGGGGTCCGGAAAAACATTTACAATGGCGAATGTTATTGCGGAATTGGGACGGCCGGCGTTGCTTATGGCGCCAAATAAGATTCTTGCGGCACAGTTGTTTACGGAAATGAAGTCTTTTTTCCCGCATAATCATGTAGAATATTTTGTTTCGTATTATGATTATTACCAGCCAGAGGCATATTTACCCACAACAGATACATATATTGATAAAGATGCCTCTATAAATGACCAACTGGACCGCATGCGGCATAGTGCAACGCGCGCAATGTTAGAAGAACGCGATGTTATTGTGGTTTCTTCGGTTTCGTCAATATATGGTCTTGGAACACCAGAGCAGTATTCAGGTATGAAATTGGTTTTGCGTGTTGGCGATATGATGGGAATCCGCGATGTGATTCACGAATTGGTCAATATACAATATAAAAGAAATGATGTCGCGTTTGAACGTGGAAATTTTCGTGTTCGTGGCGATACACTTGATGTGTTTCCGTCGCACAGCCAAGATATTGGGTGGAAAGTTTCTTTCTTTGGTGATGAAATCGAAGATATTTGGGAATTTGATGTCCTGACCGGTGCAAAGTTGCGCAAGGTGGACAGAATAGCGGTTTATCCAAATACACACTATGCGACACCGATGCCGTCAATTTTACAGGCAATTGGAAATATACGTGCGGATTTGGACGAACGGTTGAAATACTTTCACGATAATATGAAATATGTTGAAGAACAACGGTTGCGCGAACGCGTGAATATGGATATTGAAATGATGGAATCGACCGGAACATGTCGTGGAATTGAAAATTATTCGCGTTATCTTTCCGGGCGTATGCCGGGGCAACCACCACCAACATTGTTTGAATATTTGCCGAGTGACGCAATTTTATTTATTGATGAAAGTCATGTGACAGTACCGCAAATTGCGGCAATGTCGCGTGGTGACCGGGCGCGCAAAGAAACGCTTGCACAATATGGTTTTCGGTTGCCGTCATGTGTTGATAATCGACCACTTACATTTGAAGAGTGGGATTCTATGCGGCCGCAAACTATTTTTGTTTCTGCAACGCCCGCCGAATGGGAAATGAAGGAAGCCGGTGGAATCGTGGCAGAGCAGGTAATAAGACCCACAGGTTTATTAGACCCTGAATGTATTGTTCGGCCAATTAAAAATCAGGTTGATGATTTACTTGGTGAAGTTAAATCAGTCAAGGGTCGTGTGTTGGTGACCACACTTACGAAAAAAATGGCGGAACAATTGACCGATTATTTTGTTGAAAATGGGGTAAAGGCGCGATATTTGCACAGTGATATTGAAACATTGGAACGCATTGAATTGTTGCGTGATTTGCGTATTGGAAAATTTGATGTATTGGTTGGTATAAATTTATTACGTGAAGGTTTGGATGTTCCCGAATGCGAATTGGTTGCAATTATGGATGCGGACAAAGAAGGGTTCTTGCGGTCAACGCGGTCACTTATTCAAACGATTGGGCGCGCAGCGCGTAATGCAAATGGGTGTGTGATACTTTATGCGGATGTTATAACCGAATCTATGCGTGCGGCGTTGGATGAAACGAATCGTCGGCGTGAAAAACAGATGACGTATAATATTGAACATGGAATTATCCCAAAAACTATTTCAAAAGCCGTGTTTGATGAGGTCACAGATGTTCAAGAAAAAACGGATAAAAAGCGCAAATTTGTTTATACTAAAAATGGTGTGATTGATGCAGAAACATTACGCAAAGAAATAAAGATGTTGAACAAGAAAATGCGCGATGCGGCGGAAAATTTGGACTTTGAAACCGCGGCGGAAATTCGTGACACCATACGAAAAATGGAAGATGATTTATTATTATTGGAGTAGATAATGAAAACATATATAACGAAAAATATAAATGAAACACATGATTGGGCATCGGGTTTTGCAAAAACTTTGCATGCGCCGGTTACGGTCGCTTTGCATGGTGACTTGGGTGTCGGCAAATCCGAAATCGCAAGAACGATAATTCAAACGCTTTGTGGCGCGGATACCGTTGTGCCAAGTCCAACATTTACGATTGTTCAATCATATGAAAGTAAAAAAAATAAAATATCACACTTTGATTTGTATCGTGTGACAGACGCTTCGGAATTAGTTGAAATTGGGCTTTGGCATGCCATACAAAATGACATTACTTTGATAGAATGGCCGGATATTGCGAAAAATTTGTTGCCACAAAATACGATTCACATATATATATATGAATTTCAAAATGGACGAAAAATAGAAGTGCAAGATTAAATTTTTTGTGCCGATGGCAAAAGAGACATTACCGCAAGTGGAAAATCAGGCGCGTGTGCAAGGTATGAACCGCTAACCAGTGCGTCTGCACCGGCACCCCAACAAAGTCGCGCGGTTTCCGGGGTTATCCCACCATCAACAGATATTACAAATTTAAGACCATATTTTTTTCGTGTGCCGGCAAGTACCGATATTTTATTTAAAATATTCATGTTAAATTTTTGACCCGCGGCACCGGGGGATACACCCATAACCATAATTTCATCAATATCACGCAAAATTGTTTTTAGCAAAGATACCGATGATTCCGGATTGAGTGCGATGCCGACG
>JAZLCM010000105.1:0-2162 GCA_045614245.1 Candidatus Enterousia sp. | reverse complement strand
GGATTCGATAATATCAAATGTTTTGCCGGCGCGCTTTTCCTCCATAGTTTCACCAACGCAAACTATGGGTGTTATGTTATTTTCAATCGCCATTTGCACCTTTTGACGTACAACATCGTTGGTTTCATCGTGATACATGCGACGTTCACTGTGCCCGACAATAACGTACTTTGCGCCCGCCTCAGAAAGCATTGCACCCGACACTTCGCCGGTGTACGCACCTTTGGCATGCGCACTAATATCTTGGGCGCCAATGGCAACCTTGTCCGTTCCCGGCCGCACCATAGTAAAAGGCACACACAAAACCACCCTATTTTCCGTCTGAACCGGCGCAATTGCGCCAATCATTTCGTCCAAAGCCACTCTGGTACCGTTCATTTTCCAATTTCCCGCAATAATTTTCATTTTTCTTCCTTTTTTCCGTTGATTTTCTTGCTTACATTTTGCTATGTTACCGCAAAAGGTGAAAAAATGCTAGAATATTTACGTAATGCGGCGGACAAACCCTTGGCCAAGTTTTTAATGGGAATTCTGATATTTTCATTCGTTGGATGGGGGGTCGCCGAATGGGTATTTGGTCTTACTTCGTCCGACACAACACTTTTGCGTGTCGGCGGCGAAAAGATTTCTATACAACAGTACAACAATGTGCGTTCGAACGAATTGTCGACGATGTCACGCGAAGAACAACGCGAACTTTACGCGAATCCTGCGAAAATGCTGGACTTTCAAAACGGCGTGATTAAAAACATCGCATCCATACGGCGGATTGAAAAGCACGCGGATGATTTGGGCTATGTCGTGTCCGAACACCGAATCGCAAATGACATACGCGCAATCCCCCAGTTCCAAGAAAACGGGCGCTTTTCAACGGCGGCGTTTGATGTGGTTTTGCGTAATTCCGGTCTTACCGAATCGGATGTGGCGGGCGACCTGCGTATGAAGGCACTAAATGCAATGGTCCGCGTTCCGACCACAACACAAATCAATGTTCCGCAATTTGCCGCAACCGCAACATACAATGCACGCAATGCGAAACGTGAAATAAACATGGCAACGGTAAAACTTTCCTCTTTCAAGGTACCAAAGCCGACCGACGAAGAACTGCGCGATTTCTATACTGCACATCCGCATCATATTCCCGAAGCGCGCGACATATCGTATGTAATCGTTCCGGCGGCAATGGACAAACCCGACGAATACGAAACGGCACTTAAAACCGCACAAAAAATGGAAGACGACATTATCGGCGGTGAATCACTTGCGACGGCGGCGAAAAAGCATGGTGCAAAATTCACACAACACGCCGGTGTTTCTGCGGGGAAATTGCCAAATGATAAAAACATGACCGAATCGGTTGTTGCAAATATCTTTGAACTTGCACCCGAAACCGAAAGTGAACTTATCGAAACCAAGCATGGCTTTGTAATTGTGCGGGTTGATAAAATTATTCCGGCACACACCGCGGAATTTGATTCTGTGAAAAAAGAACTCGTTGCCGAATGGACAACCGCAGAACAGGAAAAATTGGCGTACGTTCACGCGAATGAATTGTTGGTCGATTTGAACAAAACCGGCAAATTGCAAAATGCAAAAAAACTGACTGTTTCACGCGCAGACGGCGCACCTATGCCGGTTTTGGTTGCGGCATTTAAAAATCCGGTTGGCGATAATTCAATCGTATCCGCACCCGATGCTTTTTATGTTGTGAACATTGTCGCCGAACAGACGCCGCAGATCAACGACAAAAAACTTAACGAAACAAAGTCGGAAATTGCAACCACAACAATGCGTAATTTGGATGCGGACTATAACGCGTACCTTGAACGGCAATACCCCGCAAAGATAAATGAAAAAATATATAACCGTTTCGTAAAATAGTTATTCATGATTTGTAATATCCAGGAAACTATGATACAATTCACACTGAAGCTAGTGTGAATTTTTCACTAAAAAAAGGAAGAGAGATGAAAAAAACATTTATAACCGCAACTATCGCAATCGCAGTAATTGGCAACGCATTTGGTGCCGCATCCGTGCGACGCGCCACCCCAACACCAACCATGGGATCAACGGGAGTGATTGGTTCATCGGCACGCGCGGGATCGGTGCGGGCAACCAAGACTATTTCATCTTCCGCTCCGGCTGCGACAACATCAACG
>JAZLCM010000104.1:0-1800 GCA_045614245.1 Candidatus Enterousia sp. | reverse complement strand
ACTTGGCGTGCGGGCGTTCGTGGTGGATATACTAATGCGCGGTTTACTATTGCCGGTCATTTGATGTTTGATTATGAAAATTCTGAATCATTTAATTGGGGCGAAGATGGAAACCATCGGATTTTGTTGGGTGTCGATGGTCAGTTATTAATCACACGTGACTGGAACTTTGTTGGTGGTATGGAGTATTCAAGTCTTGTTGATGAAGGCGAACGGAATACCGGAGAATTAAGGGGATATTTTGGTGCGAACTATAACATTTCTTCATCGTCCTTTGTCGGTGCATATGTTGCCGGCGAAATGTCCCATAAGACCGGCGATTGGAAGTGGGTCAATGGTATGGGATTTGGTGTAAAGTTCGGTGTTGATTTCTAAGGCTTGGTAATAAATGCGCCCCATGTGTTTTCATGTGGGGCGTGGTCGCTTTCCAAAGAAAAATTCATTTTTTTCTTGAAAGTGTGCCGTGATGTAGGATAAAATACACATAACTAGATGGGAATAATTTTCTAGTTTCCAAATAAACAAAAAACGAAAGGAAAAACAAAATGAAAAAAATTGCTTTGACATCTTTATTGGCGGTTGTGTCGGTTTCTGCGGCACACGCGAGTATAAACGTTATTGATGGTAATCCATTGTATATGCCGACCAAGGGTCATTTTTACAGTGAAACTTCGTTGGATTCACATACCAAAAATGTTGATGAATGGACACTTGGTGAAACGTTTGGCTATGGTATTACTGATCGTGTCGCGATTTCTGTAAACACTTCGGTTAGTGAAGCATATTGGTTCAAGGGTTTGAAAGGATACGATCCAGAAGGTATGTCGCCAGAGGAACGGCATGAACCGAGGGGTAATTCATGGAATGAATTGGGTGCTGATTTGACATGGCGTGTTATCAATGACAAAGCATGGAGATTGGATTTGATGGGCGGATTTGAAATGGATCCAATTTGGGGTGATCATGTTCCGTTCTTGGATAAAGATGCGACGTTGTACGAATGGACCGCGGGCGTTCGTGGTGGATATGTGACAAATGATTGGACATTGTCCGCACATTTGAACTTTATGTATAGAAATACCGAAGCATTTAACTGGGGCGATGATGATGCAAAGTATTATAAGTTTGGCGAATTGGTCGAAGGTGGTTTTTGGGCAAATCATATGTTGAACTTTGGTGTTGCCGGTCATTGGACAATGAGTGATACATGGAGTGCGTATGCAATTGCCGACTATTATAAAGTTTTGGATCGTTATAATGAAGTTGGCAACAAAGGTTATTGGGATTTGACTTTGGGGTTGAATATGAACATCGACACAACAAAGTATGTTGGCATATATTTGACAAAGGAAATCGCGCGTGAAGAAAATGGCGATATGATTGTAGATGATGAAAATGGTTATGGTTTCGGTGTTAAATTCGGTATCGATTTCTAATCGTATGAATAAACAAAGAAACGCCACCCGATTGGGTGGTGTTTTTTGTTGTTAGTGGTTGGTGCAAGTGTAAGTGGTTAGTGGCAGCTAAGGGTTGTATTTTGATATTTCATCAGCCACTAACCACTATCACTAACACTTTTTGCTAAAATTCCTTGACAACCGCCATGTTCGGGGTTATAGTATTGACGCTTTCCGTGTAACAAAGGAAAGTGAAAATTACAGAAAAACGCCGTATTTTGGCAGATTTATAATTGCGGTCGCGCCGTTTAAAATAAGTCTGATGCGGGTTTTTGTGTAGAAAAAAGGATTATAAAAAAATAACAAAGAGATTTTGAATGCCAACTGTAAATCAATTGATTCA
>JAZLCM010000103.1:0-12579 GCA_045614245.1 Candidatus Enterousia sp. | reverse complement strand
TGGGTCATGGAAATAACCTTGTCGCCAAAGTCGATATAGGTAAACACGCGGTCGCGCCACACGCGTTCCGGCGCAATTACATAGTCGTCCGGATTCGGAACAAATATATCCAAATCGAAACGGAATTCCGACGGGTCAATCTTCATCGTTTTTATCCAATCATAGTCTTCGCCATCAACACCAATCGTCCCGCTTTTTGAAGTGTTTTTTTGGAATATAGAATTCATAGTTCCACCCGTTGTCGCGGTCGCACCACCCGCCATAGGCAAACGCGCATTGCCGTCCAAAACAACATCAACCTGGGAATATGTAATTTCTGACGCGTTCGACGGTTCACTGCGCAGATAGAAAGTATAAACATTTCCGGACTTTCCCGTCACAATAAGGTTTGTATCCGAACCCATGTTATCCGGATTTGGCGCAATGTAAAGAGTGCTGCCCCCTTGCTTACCATCAATTTGAAACAAATCGTTGTTTCCAACCTGGGCGTATTCAATTTGCTCGCCACGTGGCAAGTTTACCATGGTCACCATACCATTACGCAGTTTCACCGGCAACACGGTTCCCGGTTCCCACACCAACTGGGCATAGCCGGGTTTCAAACTGCCACTTGCCATATTTGCGTTTGGATTGTCCCAGGCTTCTTGAATGCCCCAGTTCCCATCTGTGGGCGCCGCACATACACCAGACGCCACAACTGTCGCGCAAATTGCAAATCTAAAAATCCAAAGTGCTTTCATCTTTCCTTTCCTTTGTTGCGTATTTATTATTGTTTAGAACCTTGTATCCAATCCAGCGGGTCATTTCCGTTCAATACGGTATATTCCACAACCTTTAATCCCAACGGATTATTAAGTCTTTCGTTCCATTGAATATTGGCGTCTTCATCAATGGCCAAGCCCACACGGATTTTATAGTCTTTCTTGCTTGTTGGACCGGTATTCGAATCGCAATAATACCGCATGGTAACCGTATAAGTATTTTCCTTTAATTCCATGGGTGCACCAATAAATGTAACCGGGCAATTAAACGCAAAGTCCGGATAGTCCGCCGAAATCGCGTTGTACATATCGGTTCTTTTAAAAGCGTCATAAACCTTGGCGTCCGACCATATCGCAACAATGCCGCCATTACTGCCCCATTTGCGGCGCATAGTGGTTATATTGCGTTCAACTTCGTTTCGGGCGCGAACATATTCCATAACAAAAGCGCGCTTGTAATCTGCGACATTTTCGCCGTCCACCGGCAATTCAGAAATTTGAATACTTGACGCATTTGCGGGCTTTGTCGTGATAAAGAAGATTTCGGGCCGATTAAGTGGAAACATTTTCCCCAGTGTCACAAACAGCGCAAACAGCACCACCGCCATTCCGGCGAACACAAAGACGACAAGTCTAGACAGTAAAATTGGCGGTTCTATGCGGTGTTGCACGACTTTAGCCCTCCATGCTTTTTTTGATTGTAGAAAAAATTCTACACCCAATGCAAGTAAAAAAATGGTTGGTAAGCGGCGTTCATGATACCGGTTATTGGGTTGGTATTTTTTTGTGGATGATGGGGTTTGGTATCCAATCACGATGGTTGCAAAGCACTATTTTCTGCTTGCATAAATTTTTAAAAAAAATTATAATATTTGCGCTTGATTTTTCGTGATTATATGCTAACCTATCGCGGAATATCGGAATGCTTTCGGACCAAAAGTGCGTGTTTTCGGGCACAAAGGGGCATGGTTCAATGGTAGAACATCGGTCTCCAAAACCGCGGATGAGGGTTCGATTCCTTCTGCCCCTGCCAAAGAATTGGGGGTGTGCATTTCGGTTGAATTAAGAATAAGGGATTGGTGCGTCTTATGAAGAAATTGTTAAACTTTATACGTGGGGTGCGGGCCGAATGGTTTAAAATTGTATGGCCAACCCGGGCGGATGTCGTGCGTGCAACAATCATGATTATCGTGTTTTCTGCAATCGCGGCGTTGTTCTTTTTTGTGGTGGACAGTATTCTAAACGCACTGGTTGGGTGGATTTTCTAAACACGTTTGCCAAAGGAAATGCATAATGGATGATAAAATGCAATGGTTTGTTGTAAATGTTCATACGGGTTGTGAAGATAATGTTGCGCGTAACCTGCGCGAACAGATTGATAAACGCCGTTTGAATGCATATTTCGGTGAAATTATGGTGCCTACACGTGAAATTACCGAAATCAAGGGCGGAAAACGTGTCAAGGTGGACAAGAAGTTTTTTCCTGGATACATCGTTGTTCAAATGGTTATGAATAATGAAACCTTTTCTTTGGTAAAGTTGTTGCCACATGTAATCATGTTCCTTGGGGCGCGTCAAAAACCGATCGCGGTCAGTGAAGAAGAAGCGCGTCGCTTGCTGAAACAGGTAGAAGAGGGCAGTACTGTTCCCGACGATATCACATACGATATCGGACAAGAAGTTCATGTTATCGATGGACCTTTTGCGAACTTTAATGGAACGGTGTCCGAAGTGGACAATGTAAAGCAAAAAATGACCGTGACCATTTTGGTATTTGGTCGTGAAACAAGTGTTGCACTTGATTTCGAACAGGTCGAACGGGTTTAACCGATAAAATCGGCGGGCGTGTGCAAGGCGCGCAAAAAAATCGTGGAAGATGCGCCACATCGAACCACGGAACTTCAAAAACAACAGGAGTAAAAAATGGCAAAGAAAGAACTTAAGGGGATTGTGAAACTGGTTGTCCCCGCAAAACAGGCAAATCCTGCGCCTCCGATTGGGCCGGCGTTGGGTGCGGCGGGTGTAAATATCGCCGAATTTTGTAAACAATTTAATGATAAAACGTCCGACAAAGAACCGGGTATGCCGATTCCGTGCATAATTACCGTCTATACAGACCGCAGCTTTGAATTTATTATGAAGTTGCCACCGGTTTCGTACTATATATTGAAAACGTTAAAGGCGAAAAAGGGTTCTCATAAGCCTGGGCGCGACTTTATTGGTACACTGACAAAGGCGCAAATCAAAGAAATCGCGGAAAACAAAATGCCGGATTTGAATTGCTCTACCATTGAATCTGCGATGAATATCGTTGCGGGTCAATGCCGTTCAATGGGCGTAAAGGTGGAGGAATAAGCCATGAGAATTACAAAAAGACAAAAAACTTGGTCTGAATTAGATACCGCCAAGGCGTATTCTTTTGCTGATGCGATTGAAGCGTTGCGTCCGTATTGTTCGAAAAAGTTCGATGAAACTTGCGAATTATCTGTGCGTTTAAACGTTGATGTCGCCAAGGAAAATATTCGTGGAATGTTGTCTTTGCCAAATGGTACGGGCAAAAAGGTTCGCGTTGCGGTTTTCACAAATGACAAACAGGACGAAGCGAAAAAGGCGGGTGCCGATGTCATTGGTGGCGAAGACTTGATTGAAAAGGTCGCCGCCGGTGAAATCAATTTCGATCGTGTTATCGCGACACTGGAAATGATGCCGAAAATGTCAAAGGTTGCACGCGTTTTGGGACCAAAGGGCTTGATGCCGAATCCAAAATTGGGAACGGTTACGAACGATGTGGCGACGGCGGTTGCAAGTGCCAAGGCCGGTCAGATTGAATATCGTACTGATAAAAGCGGTATTATCCATGCGGGCATTGGTAAAATGTCATTTGCAACGGATAAATTGGTCGAAAACGCAAATGCGCTGGTTGAACAATTGAAAAAGGTTAAACCGGCATCGGTCAAGGGTCAATACATTGTTGGAATTGCGGTTTCAACGACCCAAGGTCCGGGTTTGCATATTGATGCAAAATAATTATTGTGGTTTGGTGCGAATGCACCGAACCGCAAACAAAGATTTCTGTCCAAGACTGATGGTGCGGTAACGCTTAATTCCCATCATAGACAAAGAAAATTTCTTTGGGACAGGAAATGGTCCCATCCCGATGTGGGTGGAAAGTTGAATTGGTTCGTGCGATTTTCAATCGAACCAGAAGTAAGGGTAAAAAGATGAAACGCGAAGAAAAGTCAAACTTGATTTCTGCGTTGCAATCGTCCTTGAAAGAGGCGAACGGCGTTTTCGTCGTTGAAAATCATGGCCTTAGTGTGCGGGAAATGGAGGAATTGCGCAATGAAGTGCGTCCACACGTTTCCATGTTCAAGGTTGTGAAAAATCGCCTTATGAAATTGGCGTTAAAAGACACCGATTTCGAACCCATATCAGACCTTATGAAACGTCCAACCGCCGTTGCAATTGCAACAGACGCGTTGGCGGTGACCAAGGTTTTGGTTAAATTTGCCGAAGCGCATCCAAACATTACCATACATGGTGGTAAAATGGACGCCGGTATTTTGGGTATGGACGATATTGTGCAATTATCCAAGCTTCCGTCGCTGTTGGAAATTCGCGGCACGATTGCGCGTATCTTGGTCGAACCGGGGTCGCGTCTTGCGCGCGTTTCTGCAGAGTATGGAAAAAAGAATCAATAATTATTGGAATAACTTTCCAGTAAGAAATTAAGGAGCAAAAAAATGGCAGACATTCAAAAATTAGTTGAAGAATTGTCAAAATTGACCGTTTTGGAAGCCGTAGAGTTGTCCAAAGCGTTGGAAGAAACATGGGGCGTTAGTGCCGCCGCTGCGGTCGCAGTTGCCGCAGGCCCGGCCGCAGGCCCAGCCGCCGAAGAAAAGTCTGAATTTGATGTTGTGTTGACAGATGTTGGCGCAAACAAATTGGCGGTTATCAAGGCTGTGAAAGAAATCACAGGTCTTGGACTTGGCGAAGCCAAAGCGTTGGTTGAATCTGCACCAAAGACAGTAAAAGAAGCGGTTGCAAAAGATGAAGCAGAAAAAATGAAAGCTTCTATCGAAGCCGCAGGTGCCAAGGTTGAATTGAAATAATTTGACCAATCAAACCGCAAAGGTTCAAAAAACAATGTCCACGCCCGCACGGGCAAAAATGTCTGGGCGGGCGATGGGCAAAAAAGTATATGTAATAGTTTCGTTTGCAAAACGCACAAAAAAAAGGATTGATACCCATGGCAGTTATCCAAAAATTAAGAAAATCTTTTGGTAAAAGTTTTTTGCAAACTCCGCTTCCTGATTTGATAGAAATTCAATACAATTCCTACAAGGATTTCTTGCAGGGTGATGTTGCACCACAAAACCGCAAGAACAAAGGATTGCAGAGTGTATTTACTTCTATGTTCCCAATCAAGGATTATGCGGGGGCCGCCGAATTGGAATTCGTTGAATACAATTTGGAAAAACCGGCGTATAATGTCAAAGAATGCCTTGCGCGGAAAATGACATATTCAAGCAAATTAAAACTTAAATTAAAACTGATTTTGTGGGATGTCGCCGAAGACGGAAAGAGGTCTTTGCGTGATATCAAAGAACAAGAAATCTTTATGGGCGAAGTTCCACTTATGACCGAACGCGGAAGTTTTATTGCATCGGGTGTTGAACGTGTTATCGTTTCACAAATGCATCGCGCCCAAGGTGTCGTATTTGCAACCACCAAGGAAGCCAAGGTCGCCGGTAATCCTATTACATATACTGCGCGTATTATTCCGGAACATGGTTCTTGGATTGACTTTGAAGAATCCAAGGGTGTGATTTATGTTCGTATCGACCGTCGTCGCAAAGTTCCGGCAACGGTTTTGTTGCGTTGCTTACCATGCGCCGAAGACGAAAAGAAATGGATTGCCGAACCGCGCAAGCCTACAATCCGTGGTATGTCGGATACGGAAATCTTGTCTGTGTTCTATAAACGCATCGCACTTAAAAACAACGGTAAATTATGGGTTGGCGATACATCTGTATTTGAAGGTTTGGATAAATATCGCTTGAATTACGATTTAATAAACCCCAAGGATAAAAAGGAATTAGCGGCAAAGGGTGATCGTTTGAACGCGAAACGTTTGAACAAGATTATGACTGCATCAAAGCAATTTGGTATCTTGCCCGAGGCATTGATTGGTGAATATCTTTTTGACCCGATTATGTCCGCAGACCAGGTTATTTATCCGTCCGGGACCGAAATCACCGAAGAGGTTTTGGCGGATATCGAAAAACTTGGTGTCAAAGAAATATCTTTGATTTCAATTGACAATACGACAATAACCGCACACATGCGCAATACACTTGTTGCGGATAAAACGGCAAATCGCGAAGATGCATTGATTGAAATCTATAACATCATCAGACCGGGCGAACGTCCAACACTGGAAGCGGCAATCAATTTGTTCATGCGTCAAGGTTTCGAAGCAGCATACTATGATTTATCGCCGGTCGGTCGATTCAAAATGAACAAACGTTTGAAAATTGATTCTGGGAAAAAACCCGAAGATGAACGTTTGCTTACCAAAAACGATTTCCTTGCGGTGTTAAAGACATTGACAAACATCATCGACCACAAAGACACAATTGATGATATTGATAACCTTTCAAATCGTCGTGTCCGTACGGTGGGCGAATTGTTGGAACAAAACTTCCGCACCGGTATGGTTCGTATTGAACGGCTTGTTCGCGAAAGTTTGTCTTCGCCGAACATCGCGACAATGCAACCCCAAGATGTCGTGAATGTCAATCCGTTGATGTCGTTGGTTGCGGAATTCCTTGGGACAAGCCAATTGTCACAGTTTATGGATGCGTATAATCCGCTTTCGGAATTGGAACACAAACGTCGTATTTCTGCGTTGGGTCCGGGGGGACTTAACCGCGAACGTGCCGGAATTGATGTCCGCGACGTTCACCCGACACACTATGGACGTCTTTGCCCAATTAACACACCCGAAGGTGCAAATATTGGTTTGATTAACCACCTTGCGTCGTATGCGCGTGTGAACCCATATGGGTTTATTGAAACACCGTACTATGTCGTCGAAAACAGCAAGATTACCGATAAAATGGTATATCTTACTGCGGATGAAGAATTGGGACACAAAATTGCCCAGGGTAACACCCCAACAAACGACAAGGGTGTTTTGACTGAAGAAATGGTTACTGCGCGTGTTGATGGTGAATTTACACGTGTCCCACGCGGTGAAATCGACCTTATTGACGTTGAACCGCGCCAGGTTGTGTCCATTTCAACTGGACTTATTCCGTTCGTTGAAAACGACGACGCGAACCGCGCTTTGATGGGTTCAAACATGCAACGCCAGGCTGTTCCACTTATGCGCGTGCAAACACCACTTGTTGGAACGGGTATTGAACGCGAAGTTGCACGCGATTCCCGTACGGGTAAGGTTGCAAAGCACAGTGGTATCGTTGAATCTGCGGACGCGAATCGTATCGTTGTAAAATGTATGAACAGCCGTAATGTTGTGACAGGTGTGGACATTTACAACCTTGAAAAGTACGAACGTTCGAACAATGATACAATTTTGCATCAAAAACCATTAGTGCATGCGGGCGACCGTATATCTGCGGGCGATATTATCGCGGATGGTTCGTCAATGAATTATGGTGAATTGGCGTTGGGACGTAATGTTTTGGTGGCTTTTGTGCCATGGCGTGGATATAACTATGAAGATTCCATCGTGATTTCTGAACGTATTTCACGTGATGACGTTTTCACATCGGTCAAGATTGTTGAAAAGGAAATCAAAGTGCGTGATACGCAGTTGGGACCTGAAAGTTTAACACGTGATATTCCAAACGTCAGTGAAGAAGCATTAAAGAATTTGGACGAATCCGGTATTATCTATATCGGTGCGCGCGTAAAACAAGGTGATATTTTGGTTGGACATGTTTCACCGAAATCTGAAACACTGCTTACCCCCGAAGAAGCGTTGTTGCGCAACATCTTTGGTGAAAAGGCATTGAATGTCAAAGATACATCTTTGCGCGTTGGTCCAAACGAAGAAGGAACGGTTATTGGTGTAAACATCTTGACGCGTCATGGGGTGAAGAAAGATGAACGTACCCAAATGATTGAATTGGAAAAAATCGCCAAGATAAATAAAGATCGCGACGAAGAAATCCAAATCATGGAAAAAGGCTTTGCCGACCAAGTTTTCCAAATTGCCGAAGGTCATACGATTGAATCTGGGACGGGAAGTTTGAAACCATTTATTGGTAAAAAACTGAGTCAAGAAGTCTTTGAAGGTATTAAACCGGCCGATTTCAAGAAAATGGTTGTTTCAAACAAGGAAGCCCAGGCAAAAATCGAAGAAATTCGTGACCAGCATATATTAACATTAAAACTGTTAAATGAAAATGCCGACCGCGAAATAGAAAAGGCGACCGAAAGCAACTCATTAAATGCGGGCGTTTTGAAAGAAGTCAAAGTTTACATCGCACACAAAATGAAACTGCAACCGGGTGATAAAATGGCGGGACGCCATGGAAACAAGGGTATTGTTTCACGTGTTGTTCCAATCGAAGATATGCCACATATGGAAGATGGAACTCCGGTCGATATTGTTTTGAATCCTCTTGGTGTGCCAAGTCGTATGAACTTTGGTCAGATTTTAGAAACCCACCTTGGTATGGCGGCGCGTACGCTTGGTCAACAGATTGGTGAGGTTTTGGATGAAGTCAAACAAAAACGTGCGGTTACCGATGACTTGCGCGCGGTAATGGGCAAGATATATGGTAAAGAAACCGCCGAAAAATTGGCCAAAATGACCGATACAGATGTGCGTGCAAATGCCGCGTTATTGCGTGACGGTGTGCCGATGGCGACCCCAACATTCGATGGTGCGAATTCCGAAGATATTCGTCGCATGTTGAAATTGGCAAAGTTGCCCGAAACGGGTCAGTTCACTTTGTATGACGGTGTGACGGGTGAAAAGTTTGCGCGTCCGGTCACTGTTGGGGTGATGTACATGTTAAAGTTGCATCACTTTGTGGACGAAAAGATTCACGCACGTTCAACCGCAAGCTATTCATTGGTGACACAGCAACCATTGTCTGGTAAGGCGCACATGGGTGGTCAGCGTTTGGGTGAAATGGAGGTTTGGGCATTGGAGGCACATGGTGCGGCGCACTTGTTGCGTGAAATGTTGACGGTGAAGTCGGATGATATTGTCGGGCGTAATAAGATGTATGAATCCATCATTTCCGGCAGTGACGATTTCCAAACCGGCACACCCGAAGCTTTCAACGTGTTCGTCCGTGAATTGCGTGGGCTTGGGCTTGCAATGACACCAAAGAAAATAGATTAGTGGATAGTGTGTGTGGTTAGTGGTTAGTAATTTTTACTAATCACTGCCGCCACTAATCGCTATCACTAACCGCTAACACTAAACAAGGAGTTTAGAAAAATGGCAAATATGTTGCAAAAGATATTTGGGCAAATTGAAACAAGGGAACAGTTTGATGCGTTGCGCGTGACCATTGCATCACCAGAAGAAATTCTTTCTTGGTCCCATGGTGAGGTTACAAAACCGGAAACTATAAACTATCATTCGTTAAAACCCGAAGCGGATGGGCTTTTCTGTCAAAAGATTTTCGGGCCGGTCAAAGATTACGAATGCGCATGCGGAAAATACAAAAGAATAAAGTTCCGCGGTGTTATTTGTGAACGTTGCGGTGTCGAAGTTGGTTCTTCGTCGGTGCGTCGTGAACGTATGGGTCACATCAAATTGGCTATGCCGGTTGCGCATACTTGGTTTCTGCGCGAAGGTAAAATTGCAACATTGTTAAATAACTTATCGCAAAAGAAATTGGAACAGGTTGTATCGTATGATGCGTATATCGTTATTGAACCAGGTCTTACCAACCTTAAACAATATGATGTGATAAGTGAAGACGAATATCGTGCGGCCGTCGAAGAATTTGGCCCTGATGCGTTCCACGTCGGTATCGGTGCCGAAGGCATTCGCAGTATTATCGCGAATCTTGACATGGGTGATGAAAGAACGCGTCTGCGTGCAGAATTGGCAGAAACAAAATCCGAAGCCAAACGCAAATCTATTATAAAACAGTTAAAGTTGGTCGAAGCATTTTTGGAATCAAAAACAGAACCGGCATGGATGTTGCCAGATATTATCCCGGTTATTCCACCAGACATGCGTCCGCTTGTCACATTGGATGCGGGACATGTTGCGGCGTCTGATTTGAACGATTTATATCGTCGTGTTATCATCCGCAACAACCGTTTAAAGCGGTTTATGGAAATGCATGCGCCGGAAATCATTGTTCGTAATGAAAAACGCATGTTGCAAGAAGCGGTTGATTCATTGTTCGATAATGAACACAAGGCACGTCCGATGGTTTCACAAAATCGTCGTCCGCTTAAATCACTGTCTGGGGCATTGCACGGCAAGGCCGGTCGTTTCCGCATGTATATGTTGGGTAAACGTGTAGATTATTCGGGGCGTAGTGTGATTGTGTCGGGTCCATCTTTAAAAATGTACCAGGTTGGATTGCCCAAGGCGATGGCACTTGAATTATTCAAACCGTTCGTGTTTGCACGGTTGATGGCGGGGGATTTTGCAAATACATTAAAAACAGCGCGCAAAATGGTTGAAAATGGGGAACCAATTGTTTGGGATATTTTGGAAAAGGTTATCCATGAACATCCGGTTTTGTTGAATCGTGCACCTACATTGCACAGGTTGTCGTTGTTGGCATTTGAACCCGTTTTGATTGAAGGCAAGGCAATTCGTTTGCATCCATTGGTCTGTAAAGGATTCAATGCGGACTTTGATGGTGACCAAATGGCGGTGCATGTTCCAATTTCATTAGAAGCACAATTGGAAGCACGCACATTGATGCTATCAACTAATAACATTTTGTCACCGGCAAATGGTAAACCCATGACCGTTCCATCGCAAGACATGGTGTTGGGGATTTACTATATTTCGCTAATTGATGGCGAACATACCGAAAAGTCGCCACGTTTCAGCAACATGGATGAAGTTGAATTGGCACTTGAAAATAAAACCATTACATTGCACACGCCGATTGTTGCACGTATCAACGGCAAAAATTATAAAACAACGGCGGGTCGTATGATTATTGGTCAGTTATTGCCAAAATCCGATAATATGCCGTTCGATCTGGTGAACAAGGTTATGGGACTTGGTGACATTGAATCCTTGTTATCTGTGACATACGAAAGGTGTGGTGACAAGGCGATGATTTTACTTGCCGATGCGTTAAAGAATACCGGTTTTGAACAGGCGGCACGCAGTGGTATTTCTATTGGGTATGACGATGTCGTTATTCCCGAAGAAAAAGAAAAAATGATTGCCGATACTGAAGAGGCTGCAAAGGATATTGAAAACCAATATCAGAACGGTTTGCTTTCGGGTGGTGAACGTTATAACAAACTGATTGATTTGTGGCAAAAAACAACCGATCGTTTGGGCGACTTGTCATTTGCTGCGTTGGGGCGCAATCATGGTAACGATTGGAATTCCATTTATATGATGGCTGATTCCAAGGCTCGTGGTTCCAAGCGCCAGATTCAACAGCTTGCCGGTATGCGTGGTATGATGTCAAAGCCCGATGGTTCGATTATTGAAGTTCCGATTATTTCGAACTTTAAAGAAGGCTTGACCATGGCGGAATACTTTACATCAACCCATGGTGCGCGTAAAGGTTTGTCGGATACTGCGTTGAAAACGGCACAGGCGGGTTATTTGACACGTCGTTTGGTCAATTTGGCATTGAATACAGTTATTACGGAACATGATTGCGGAACAACTGAATATATTACCGCGAAACCGGTGTACCAAGGCAGTACTTTGTCTGTGCCACTTGGTGATGTGGTTTTGGGACGCACTGCGGCGCATGACATAGTTCACCCGATTACCAAGGAAGTCATTGTCCCCGCGGGTGAATTGGTGACCAAGGTTGCAGCACGCAAGATTAATGAATCCGGCTTGCCAAGCGTCGATGTGCGCAGTGTTTTGACTTGTTGCAGTGACGGTCTGTGCGCAAAATGCTATGGTATGGATTTGTCGCGTCAATCGCTTGTCCATGTTGGCGAAGCGGTTGGTGTTGTCGCGGGTCAATCTATTGGTGAACCCGGGACTCAGTTAACATTGCGTACCTTCCACATTGGTGGTATTGCATCTGGTGGAACCGAAAGTCATTACATAGAGGTTCCAGTTGCCGGTAAAATCAAATTAGTTGGTGTAAACACAATTAAAAATTCCGCGGGGCGCGTTGTTGTTCTTTCCCGTAATGGCAAAGTCGCTGTTGTATCTCCGTCTGGTGAAGAATTGTTTAGTTGCGGTTTACCATATGCATCTATGTTGATTGTGAACGAAGGCGACAGTGTTGAAAAAGGTGCCAAGATCGCAGAATGGGATCCATATTCCAATACAATCATCGCTGAAAAAGACGGTATTGTGAACTTTAACGATTTGGTCGAAAATGTCTCGTTCCAAGAAGAAGTTGATGCAACAACGGGTATCGTTTCGCGCAAAGTTATTAACTGGAAATTGAACACCAAAAAGGCAATGCAACCTGCAATTCGCCTTGTAAACGAAAAAGGTGACGTTTTATCACTTGGTGGTAAAAAGATTGCGGAATATTTGTTGCCGATACATTCTGTTTTGAATGTTTCAAATGGTGCAACGGTTGCGGCGGGCGATGTTTTGGCACGCATCCCGGTTCAGGCAAAGCGTACGGGCGATATTACC
>JAZLCM010000102.1:0-4669 GCA_045614245.1 Candidatus Enterousia sp. | reverse complement strand
TGTTTGTATTAACAAGGTTGATCGTGCCGACGCCCGCCCGGATGAAGTGTTGACTGAAACATTTGATTTGTTCGATAAATTGGGCGCGACCGATTCACAGTTGGATTTCCCGTATCTGTATTCCGTTGGGCGTGACGGTTGGGCGGTTCGCGACCTGAATGACGAACACAAAGATTTGACCCCATTATTCCAACTAATTGTTGACCATGTGCCGGCCCCCGATTGTAATGGTTCGCGTTGTCAAATTGACGCACCGTTCACAATGCTTGCCACAACATTGGAATCCGACCCATATGTTGGTCGAATACTCACCGGAAAAATCGAATCGGGAACTGTCCGCGTTGGTCAATCGGTCAAGGCGATAAACATGAACGGCGAATTTATCGAAAATGCCAAAATCACAAAGATTATTGAACACCGCGGAATTGAAAAGATTTCTCGCGAAAGCGCATCCGCCGGCGACATCGTGGTCTTGGCAGGATTTGCCAAGGCAACCGTCGCGGACACACTTTGCGATCCGTCCGTTACCGAACCAATTCCGGCAATGCCGATTGATCCACCAACCCTTACCATGACATTCTTTGTGAACACATCGCCACTTGCGGGGAAAAGTGGTAAAAAACTGACATCGCGCATGATTGGCGAACGACTGTTCAAAGAGGCGGAAACCAACATAGCATTAAAAGTCACGCAAAGCGAAAACAAAGAATCTTTTGAAGTTTCCGGTCGTGGCGAATTGCAACTTGGGATTTTAATTGAAACAATGCGACGCGAAGGTTTCGAACTTTCTGTATCGCGTCCGCGCGTTGTGATGCATACGAACGAAAACGGCGAAATGTTGGAACCAATCGAAGAAGTCGTCGTTGATGTTGATGATGAATTTAGCGGTGTCGTAATCGAAAAAATGACAAAGCGCAAAGCAACAATCACAGAAATGAAAGCATCCGGCGGTGGCAAAACTCGTATCGTATTTTCCGCGCCTTCACGCGGACTTATCGGTTACCTTTCGGAATTCCGGACCGACACACGTGGCACCGGAATTATGAATCGCGTATTTGCCGAATACGGTCCATACCGCGGTCCAATCGTGCAATATCGTCCGGGCGTTTTAGTTTCAATGGAAAACGGTGTAACGGCAACATACGCATTGCACAACCTTGAACCGCGTGGCGTTTTGTTTGTAGGCCCCCAGACCGAGGTTTATTCCGGTATGATTATCGGCGAACACAGCAAAGAAAATGATTTAGAAGTCAACCCGATAAAAGGCAAAGAACTTACCAATATACGCAGCGTGACGGCGGATGAAAAATTATTCCTTGCGCCACCACGCAAAATGTCATTGGAAGAAGCACTGTCGTATATCCAAGACGACGAATTGGTCGAAGTGACACCGGCAACAATTCGTCTACGCAAAAAAGAATTGGACAGTGGCAAACGCAAAAAACTTGCCCGTGGCAAAGACGAAACATTATAAAACAAAACCGGCTATACGCCGGTTTTTCTATGATATACGCAATTTCTTTTTAAGCCACCGACGCCATGCACCGCGCCTTTCACGCCCAGGTATAAATAATGCAGACACGCGCACCAATATCTTTTTTAATTCTAACACTAATATTCCACCGCGTCCCAAATTACAATCATGCACCGCATCCATGTATTCGTTCCACGCATCTTCATAAACAATCGGCAAAGATGCATCATATTCAAATCCATTATCATCAAAAAATTGTCGCATATATTTATTCAAACCGATAACTTGCGGAACATCATAACCATGACCTGTTGGATATTTTTCAATTGATGCAGCAACAAAAACACTATTAAGTTTTTTTGTTTCGTTTATTAAAAATTGACTCGCAGAATTATCATCATTACGACGATTACGTTTAATTTGAATCACTGTCCCACCGGGCTTCATAAACAAACACAAATGTAATGCTGTCCCAGCGCACCCCGCCAAAACGCGACAATTTTTTACTATGGCAACCTGTTGCTCCAACGGCAAAGTTTCTGGATAAATTATATGAAAACCGTTATCCGCGAATATCTGTTGAACTATACGCTCGCCATATGTTCGTCTTGCTTTTAGTGCATCACGCGAAACATAAACCTTTTCATGTATGGATACTTTAACGGACACATTTTGCGCCATCGCGTCAAAAGTTCTACCAAATTCCGCCGATGAATACACCGGGATATTAAAGCCTTGGTACGGAACAATAACATTTCTAAATTGTGTAGTTTCATTTACTATAATTATTCTTTCACGTGGTATACCCAAAAGTTCGATAAATTTATACATGTATTCCGGCACTGGATTTACATCTTGGTTATTAATCAAAGCAACATACATATTATGATACTTTTTATCCAACAATGCCCATGCACGATTCAAATGCTCTAATAAAAAATGTCCAAATTGCGAATATACATTACCAACGAACACAACATCTTTATCAACATATGGGATATTTTCATGATTAAACTTTGGTATAAATTGACCGTTATTTCTACGCACTTGGCGCGAAGATTTTACAAACTTATAGTTTTTATCAAAAACCCCAAAGCCATGAGAATGTTCATTAACAATAATACCTCGATTAAAACATTCGACTTTTAAATCACGCATAAACTGGTTTCTAATTCCACTTTTTACGTAATGTCGATACCACCATCCAGAATAAATTTTCAAATCCATTTTCGACTCCGATTACAAAATACAATCTTCATGCTTTTTGGCAACACCGGCGTAAACACCCGTATAGCCATGAATATAGGATACTTCAAACATATCGACTGTATCAAATTTCATCATCGCTTGAAAAACCGCTTGTTCAGTAGAAACCAATCCATGACGTTTCATAATCAGACGAACATTTTCGAACTGTGTGTAAAACCTATGCGCCCATTCTGCATCGGCCATAAAACTGCACGCCGGGACATCATAGTCCGCATTTATCATCGCGATGTCTTTCAAGTTTTGTTTAACAATTGTCTGCGCGGTCAGTGGCGGAATTGGTCCTTGGAATTTTTTATACAATCGATAGATAAAATTCGGTACAAAATGCGGACGTGTTTTACCCAGTGTCGGAGAAGCCGTTATACGCACAGTACGCGGTTTTGCATCAACGCACCCATTCCAATTTGCCCAAAACCCCTCATACATAGGGTGAAAAGATCCCGCATCTAACCACATAAAATACTTTGTATTAAACTTATTCCTGGTCGCTGCCCAATCAAATACCGCAGGCTTTGCCAAAATCAATATGATATAATCTATCCATTGTTCTGGGGTTTTGTGATGAAACAAATACCCAATATTACCAACCATTGAACGCAGTATTCGCAACATTTCTTCACGTTCAACATAATGCGGCAATTCAGAAAAATTCATGACACGCATATCAACATACTCATCTAATTGTTCTTGTTTTATAAAATCCGCGGTTTCTTTATCACACCACAAAGCAACTTTTTTAAAAGTGGTTATCAAAGCCTTTAATGACGGCAAATAAAATTCTTCAAATTTGCGTTGCATATGCTTTAAAGAATTCAAATCACCTTGGTGTGGCATTTTGAACAACATTGTGCAAAATGTTATATCTTCACGCTTGTTATCATATTTTATATCCATAGCATATTCCTTTGTACAAAAGAATCCATACCTATGATAATCGAATTTTAATATATGCGCAATAATTATTACTTATTGCAACCCCCTATAAAAAATGGTCTAATCATATTACATTATGAAAAACAAAAGACTATTTTTAATTGCGGGATACAACAAGAACGGGAAAATCGATTCCGCGCTTGTTCACCAAGTAAAATCTTTCGCAAAATATGGCGATTGCGTATTGGTTATGGATTCCGACATACCTGAAACCGAACTTTCAAAAATAAAACAATATTGCCTTTATGCGAATGGCGCGCGTCATGGCGAATATGATTTTGGCTCTTATAAGCGCGCTTTTATTTGGACAAAAGAAAATCTTGATTTGGCAAGTTATGACTTTGTGTATATGGTGAACGACAGCGTATACGGCGCATTATTTGACATTGGAACATATTTAACAAAAATGGAATCTTTGGGTACCGATGCGTTTGGCATGGTCAAAAAAACCGGTGGAAAATTTCAACATATTCAATCTTGGTTTATCGGTATGCGACCCACGATATTTTTATCAAAATGGTTTGATGATTTCATTATGTCGGTTAAACAGGTTAAAACCAAAACGATGGTTACCGCACTTTACGAAGACGGATTTACAAGACGATTAAACGAACACGGAATTAAATGGAATTGCCTTTATAACATCTATAATCGCGGAATATATAATCGCGTTAGACATCTGTTTAAAATTCGTATGCCGTTTATCAAGAAAATATCTTTCACACGGCACTTTGGTTCATACGGAAATCAGATTTTACATGTATTAAACCATATTCCGCCGAAACTGCGCAACGACATTTTATCATCGGCACGTGAAGCATTTGGAACAAAATATATCGATTGGCTTTTAACGAAAAATCCTGTTAAAATTTTAGCAAGGAAAATAAAATATATTCTATCGAGGCTACATTGCAAAAATTAAAAAAAATTGCCGCCATCACAATGGCGCGAAATGATGAGTTCTTTCTATCCCGCTGGGTGGATTATTATGGC
>JAZLCM010000101.1:0-3169 GCA_045614245.1 Candidatus Enterousia sp. | reverse complement strand
CATCTTGGACAAGGTCGGAAAAATCAAGTCCAAGTCCCCTATTACTGCTTTTTTTTGCGAATTTTATCACAAGTCTTAAATTCGCTTCGATCATTTCGCGTTTCGCACGTGCAGCCTCGGTTTGACCGCGGCGCACAAGTTCAACCACCTTTTTATATTCGGCGGTCGGTTGACCCGTTTCGTCCGCAATTGCGGTTATTTCAGATTGAATCTTTAATATATCGTCGCCATGCTTTTTTGCAAAATTCACCCAATTTGCATTTTTATGCTTTAATAATTTCTTGACCCAGTTGCGATTCAACTCGTTCCCCAAATATTCCGCCAAGAAATCTTCGCGTTTAATTTTGTTCGCCATGGCAAGTCGCAACAATTTACCTTCCAACCCCATCAACAACTGGTCGCGTTCAGTAAGCCTGTCCATAATTTCCGCAATACGGTCATCATTCATACGAATCTTGCTAACACTTTCGAACAAAGTCAGGCGCATTTTGTTATATTTTGCCTCTAATTCGTCGTCAGGCTTTGACGAAGTAAGCAATTTTTCCATACGCATAGCCTGCAATTTTTGCATACTGTTAAATGTACGTTTTATCTTGGTGAATAAATCGGTTATAATCGGCATAAGTGCCTCTTCCATAACCGGAATTGGAACACCAGATGTGCTACGCGGGCCATCATCTTTTTTTATTTCTTCATCATCTTCATCAGACTCTTCGTCATCCATATCGTCGTCAACCGTTGGTTCGGTCAAATCTTCGAAATCTTCGTCCGAAAGGTCGTCCACTTGCTCTACACCCTTGGATTTTAATGTTTCAGAAAGCGCTGCAACAGATTTTTGTTCGGAGTCACTTGAATACATCGCCTCAAGATTGATTATATAGCGCAAACGAACATCTTCGTTCAATAGCTGCTGGTACCAATCAAGCATTGCCTGAATTGTCATTGGGCTTTCGCACAGCCCGTAAATCATAAGTCTTGATGCCGCTTCGATACGTTGAGCAATTGCGACTTCACCCGGTGCCGTTAACAATTGCACATTCCCAATTTGTTTTAAATAAGACTGTACAGAATCTTGAACACCAAGTACAAGTGTGCCTGTTTGGCTGCGTTCCAACTGTTTAGCATAGTGTTCATAGTCTTCGTCGGTGTCGACCTGTTCCGTGGCGTTATTTAATAAATTGCGATATTTTTCCGCATTTTCATCGGAATCGTCATCATAGTACTTTTCAATATCTTTCTGATAATTGCCGGTTTCCAAAACTTCCAGCCCCAGGTCCTGTTTAAAAAAGTCAAGAACTTCTTGGTGCTCTTCTTCGGGAATTTCGTCGGCATCGGTCGCAGCGTTAAAATCCATTTGCGACAAATACCCGTTTTCCATCGAAGAAACGGCAAGTTTTTGTAAATTTTCTGGCAACGAATCAACCAATAATCTTGTTGCATCATCAAGTTTTTTGGACATTAAAAAACCCTATGCTTTTTTATTTTTTCTTTTTTGTGTCTTTTGCGCTTTCTTTATTCGCCTTGGCAATCGCATCATGCAACGCAGATTCAGAAACCAAACCCAACACAATCGGGCTTTGAATCTGAATATCCGCATAACTTTTGTGTGTTTTGTTGCGCACCGATGAAACCGTATTGTTAGTACTGCGCATTAAACGGGCAATTTGACCATCCGTCAATTCCGGACAATTTTTCAAAATCCACAAAATTCCGCCCAAACGATTTTGGCGAAGTATTTTCGGCGTGTACCCAATACCCTTTTTATTTTGAGCATTTTGCGCCTGAACAATGCTTTCCTGGAGTGTCAAGCGTGCGTTCGGATCGGATTCACAAAGTGCGATATCTTCGCGTGTCAACTGACCGTTCAAAATCGGGTTTAAACCTTGAATTTTTTGGGTTTCCGCATCGGCAATGTTTTTAACCTCTAACTCATGCAGACCGCAAAAGTCGGCAATCTGTTCAAAGGTAAGCGCGGTGTTTTCAATCAACCACAACGCAGTGGATTTCGGCATATATGGGTAATTCATAAGGTATCCTCTTGTTTACTCCGCTAAATATAGCACAACCCGCACCATATTCAAGCGGTTTTTGTAAAAAATTTTAAAGTTTTACATCCCACACAGTTCCCGTCGCGGTATCACGAATATCAAGCCCCAATGCCAATAATTCGTCACGAACCGCATCAGAACGCGCAAAATCCCGTTCCTGTTTCGCGCGCGCGCGTTCGGCAATGCGTTCAGTTATAAAATCTTCACTTATGTTCTTTGCTGTTAAAAATGCCTTTTTTGTATTTTCCACATATTCTGCGGCATCCGCCTGCAATATGTTCAGCACCCCAAAAAGTTTAACAATGTGTTTGCTGATTTCTTCAAGATTATAAACCGAATGCGGTTTTCGCAATTCGCCATCGATAAAGTCGAACCACCCAAATGCCTTTGCAATAAGTGACGAAGTATTAAAATTATCGTCCATTGCGGTTTCAAATTCGTTGGTTGTTTCCGCGATTTTTTCCGCCGTTTTTACAGAATCCGCCGTTGATTTATCGGCTTTTTGTGTTGCCGCAAGCGTTGAATACATTTTATAAACATGCCTGTGCGCCACTGGGAAAAAGTCGTCTGTTATATCAATATCATTGGAATATGTATTCCGCAACAGTGCGAACCTTATTGTGTCTGCATCATATTGCGCCAACATATCGCGCAACAATATGCCATTACCCAAAGATTTGCTCATTTTCTGGCCATTTATCTTTACAAGTCCGCAATGCACCCAATACTTTGCAAATTGTTTCCCAGTCACAGATTCCGTTTGGGCAATTTCATTTTCGTGATGCGGGAAAACAAGGTCGCGTCCACCACCATGAATATCAATTTGTTCACCAAGAAAACGCATATTCATCGCACTGCATTCAATATGCCACCCCGGACGACCGTGTCCCCATGGGGAATCCCAGTAAATTTCCCCGGGCTTTGCCGATTTCCATAATGCAAAATCAAGTTCATTTTGTTTGCCGGGTTCGGTATCCTTGCGTACGGCAACCTCGTTTTTATCAAGGTTTATATGCGATAATTTACCATAACCCGTAAATGTATCTAATTTGAAATAAACATCACCGGTTTCCGCAACATATGCATGCCCCGTATCAATAAGTTTTTTTATAAAATCAATA
>JAZLCM010000100.1:0-3744 GCA_045614245.1 Candidatus Enterousia sp. | reverse complement strand
TTGGTTTGTACCATTTGTTTTGATAAATTTGGCGTGCAAAAAGACAGTTTTCCCGCCCCAAGAACCCGAACCGGATCCAACCGAACAAACAACGGATACAATAAATCCGGTCTTACCTGTGGCGGACACAACACAGATCATGGAAGCAATTGACTATCTAATTGAGTGGAATTGGGAACTTTTTCGTGTTGGGCCACATCCGGATCATATATTGTCTTATATTGAAGATCTCACGTGTGCGCATCTTCGTCTTATGCCAGATTCTCTAAGTCATTCTTCTGTTTACCATTCAATTCATGAAGCACCGGAATTGTGGGAACGTGTGGCGGATTCACTTATAGAATACAATCGAAGATACCCGGGAAAATTGATACTTGATGGTGCGGTAATTCATGTCGAAAAAATTGTGCCCGATGATGTGCAAACTCCGACTCAAACACGTGGAATGTGGGAAAGAACCAAGCGTCTGTTTGAACAAATGGGCGTGGTTGTTAAGCCGGAACAACCGTACGGTGCAAAAGCTATAAAGGCGCAAAATGCATTTGTTTCAAATACCCCACAAATGGCGGGGGCAAATCAGAAACAAAAATCCGGTACATTCGGTTCACCCGCTAATAGCCGGTCTGGGGCGGCCGTTAAAATTATTACATTTGGCTGGCATGATTTCAGGCATGGCATATCTTTCGATCACCTTAAACGGCGTGCGGACGACCCAAGGTTTAGTAAAGTCATCATTAGAATTGACCCTTCGATATATTCTGTCATAACGGCGTGTTCTTGCTTGTTGCCAGAAGACTGGATAGATATCGCAAGATCATTTAAACAATTTAAAGATTATGCCCCGGACAAGGTGGAGTTCGAAGGTAACATTGACTATTACGGCGGATTCGGCGAAATGCCCGAAGAAGCAAGGGAAATTTTTGAAGGTTTGGGACTTACCATTATTGAATGGGATCACATGCCCGGCATGAAAAACGCGGCAATGCCATGGAATCAGGCGGTCAAAATGTCACAAGGCCGATAATATTGGGCGCGAAACGCGCCCATTTTTTTATTATTAAAATTTTGGCGATATTTTACCTTGACACCCCGCGCACCATGCCGCCCATCGCATTTCCGGTCAACCCACGAAGGTGCTTATATTCGCACAGTGCGATTTTTGCGCGTACCAATTCACTAAATTCGCGCCGACGCATATTCGCATTTAGTTCCAACGGATTTTGTTTATATAAATCAAAATCATTGTGCGGATTGACATAAAATGCCATCGACAAATCACGAATATCCGTATCAAGCGGACTAATCGATGGGAAAAACATATCAATAATATGCGTGCTTTCATGCCGCAAGTCCATAAGGAAATTTATCAAATTATCATAGTGTTGAAAATTTGGATTTACATTGACCACACCATTTTGTGATACAGACATTTGTCCATCCGCCGCACGCGATACAGATATTCTAGGCATGGATTCAACGACCGTATCATTATATTTTGGTGTGCGACCAGTGTTCATTTCATTCTGTACCCGGTCAACAAAACGTTTAATGATGTTGCCCGCCACAGCCAATTTTTCAGTCTCTGACTTTCTGGCCCAATCGCGCGCCATTTCAAAGACATTTAATTCTTCGCACACCGACAGGAAAATTTTATCCACACGTTCTGCAAATTCTTGGGATTTATCTTTTTCTATTTTGCCGGCGATTTTACGTGCCTGGGTCTTTTTATACGCGTTCCATTCGGCGGGAGATTTCATTGCATTTATAACACTGGTGATTTGTGGTTTAGGATTATGATTCATCATAACGGCACCTCTTGGCTTTCTCACATATATCATATAGGAAAAATACCCTGGGTTTCAATGGGTGTGCATAATAAATTTTGACCTTGCAAAATATCTAAACTGGTGTATAATGCCCGCACCGGAGATATGGCAGAGCTGGTTGAATGCGCACGACTCGAAATCGTGTATACAGGAAACTGTATCGAGGGTTCGAATCCCCCTATCTCCGCCACAATAAAATCTTAAAAAATTCGCTTTATGCGAATTTTTGTGATTTTATCGGCGGAGATGGGGGATGTGTGCGAGTGGCGACGCCACGCAGCACACAATACGAAGATACACAATTAGAAAAATCATAAAAACAGAGTTTTTGTCCCCACGAGTTTTTATAGATTTTTCTTATTGTGTATCGAGGACAGGAACTATCTCCGCCATCATATTTCAACAGCGCAAATTTATACTTCAAAATCGTAATTTTTTATAGACTTTACAATTGCGGCGACAAGTTTATCTTGGTGCGATGAACTTTTAAGCAATTTTTCTTCCGCCTTGTTCGACAGGTGTCCACATTCAATCAGTGCACCCGGCACCGTCGACCGCAACACCGCAAGTGGCGCATGACGAACGGCGGGGCCGGCCTGTTGCTCTATGCCCGCGCGATTAAATGCACGTGCGCATCCGTTTGCGTATTCTTCGGACATTTCCGCCACAGCATGTTGTTGCAATGACGAAAGCGCGATACGAATATCCTTGGAAAATTGTTCGAATCCAGAAACATCGATTTTATCAGCGGCATTTTCGGCATCCGCCAATTTTTGTGCTTCTTCGTCGGACGCCTTTTCCGAAAGTGTGTAAATCGAAAAGCCTTTGACCGAACGACTTGGGTTTGCATTTGCATGAATTGAAAGGAACAAGTCCGCATGGCGTTTTTCCGCAATTTCCGCGCGTTCATTTAACTTTAGATATGTATCATCATTGCGCGTCATATAAACGGCGAAACCGGCGTTTTTAAGTGCGTTGCGTAATTTTTGGGCAACGGACAAAACAACCGTTTTTTCCTTGGTTCCACCCTTGCCTATGCACCCCGGGTCTTTGCCGCCATGCCCCGCATCGATAACAATTATATGTTTTTTATCTTGTTTTTCCGCCGCCGCCGTTATTGCGCCCGAATCAGAGTTTGCCTTTGCCGTCCCCGCCATAAAATCAAGAACCAGCCGATAGTCATTGTCGCCGTTCGGCTCTAAAATCATTATTTGATTCTTTGGAATTTCCTGGGCGTGCTTTTTAAGGTCTAAAACAATATTCACAGAATCCCCAATTTGCGTTTGGGATACAGAACGAACCAATGTCCCCGACGCCAACTTTGCGGTTACAGAATTATTCGCCGGCGTATTTGATAATTTGACCGTAAGAGTATTTTCACCATACACAATTGTATAAGATGGTCGATTTGATGTTTCCACGACAAAGCGCGTTTTGCCCCCCGGCTGAACCCCGGTGCGCATAGATTTAATAGAATTGCGCGCCGCAAAAGCCATGCGTGGTGCAAAGCCCATGGCCACCAAACCAACCCCAGTAATTTGCAAAAGATGCCGTCTTGATACTTTCATTTTTGGGTATTATATCAAAAAAAATCCCTGGGTGCAAGATAGTGGTTAGGGTTTAAATTTCGATTTGATTTTTGTTTTCTTGGGTGTTATTCTTTAAACCCATGGAAGGTTTATTATGTCGGTGAAAGCAAAAAAATTGTTCAAAAAGCTGATTGGGTATTCGGGTCTCGTGTTCTTTTGTTTGGCGGCGGCAATGCTTTGGTGGCAATTAAAGGATTACTCTTTTGGCGATATCGCACGCGCGTTATTGGATATTCCGTTTGTGAATCTTGTTGCGGCATCGGTTGCGTGCTTTGCCGGGTATGTTGCACTGGCATTGTATGATTATTTGGCGTTGAACTATGTCGGCG
>JAZLCM010000099.1:0-7998 GCA_045614245.1 Candidatus Enterousia sp. | reverse complement strand
CACCGCTTTTGGTGGGCGAAGCGATATTGTTCACCGTTGCCGGTATATTGATGTTGTTTCATCCTGTTCAGTTTTTGTCTTTTATAACATTTGTAATTGGTGCGGGGTTGGTTTTGTTCGGGCTTTACCGTGTAAGCATGGTATTTGTGTCAAGCCTTGGTTTGGGCATTGGGACCTTTGATGTGTTTTTTGGGCTGGTCACATTGGTATTGGGGGTCGTGTTTTGCATTTTCCCGCATGATGCGGCAATTGGGGTGATGTATGTATTTATTGTTTTGTTTTTGCTGAATGCCTTGAAAATGCTGTTCTTTGCGGTGAATATGTTGCGCATAGGGTTTGGGTATTATAGGGCGGACTTGGTTGCGGCAATTATAATGATGGTGTTGTCGATTGGATTATTGTTTGTGCCAACCTGGGTCGGTGGATTTTTGGTGGTTTGTTTGGCAATATATTTGTTTGTTTATGCGGCGATGGACGTGTACATGTTTTTAAAATTGATGAATTTGCATCATCAAATTAGGGCGGGGCGCAAAAATATATTGAAAAACGCCTAGGGCTTATGTATAATCGTCGCATGATGTGCAAGAAAAGTTTCTTTTGTGTTTTCCATCACGCCCGTTCGGGTGTGTGTTTCTAGGTGCGATTTTCTTTTTAAATTGTCGGGCGTTTGCCTAATCTAATGTATTGAAAATAGGGGAAATAAAGATGGATTTAAAACCAACAAAACCTTTGTCAGGATTTATAGAATTATTACCGGCGCAGCAACGTTGCTTTGACGAGTGCGCCCGCCGGATGCAGGAAGTTTTGCGCGATTGTGGTTTTTCTATGTTGGATTTACCGGCGATTGAACGTGCCGAGGTTTTGTCAGATAAAGATAATTGGGATGAAATAGAAACGCAGATGTTTTTATTTCAATATGGTGATACAAAAATGGGGTTGCGCTATGATGGAACGGTTGGGCTTTCGCGTTTTGTTGCGGGACACCTGAATGATTTGGTGTTTCCGTTTCGGGCGTGTCAGTTTTCGAAACGCTATCGTGGCGAAAGGCGCCAGCGTGGGCGTTATCGCGAGTTTTATCAAATGGACATGGACATCATGGGTATCAATACTTTGTCCATAAATTATGATGCGGAAATTATTTCTGTAATTCAACGGGCTTTGAATTCTGTGTCAGAGTTCATTGGTGATAATTATGTAAGAATTGGTTCGCGAACATTTTGGGATGCTCTTTTTGATTATCTTGGGCTGGATGCTGAACAAAGAAAAGAAGTGTTTGTACTTATTGACAAACGCGACAAAATGGGTGAAGAAGAATTTACTTTGGGTCTTAGTGACACGCTTAAAAACAAAAAAATAGAAAATGAAATAAAATCAGTATTTGTCAATGGTTATAAAGACTTTTTAAACAAATCTGATAAGTTAGATAATGCAATAAAAGAGCTTGCTGATTTTATGGAAAAATTGAAACTGGTTGGTGTAAAAAATGCCGAAATAGATTTGTCGATCGCGCGCGGTTTGGCGTATTATACTGGGCTTGTTTTTGAATTTAAATTGACGGACTATCCAGAATTGCAAACTGCGGCTGGCGGTGGACGTTATGCGGACTTGGTTGAAAAGTTTAGCAAAACAAAGATAATAGGGGTTGGGGCGGCAATCGGTTTTTCACGAATCTTTGTTGCCTTGTTGGAATCGGGCAAGATTGATTTGTCGCGGTGGGAACGGCCGATTGATGTTGCGGTCCTTGTTATGGGGAATGAAAACTTGTCTTATGCCATGTCGGTTTTGAACGCGTTGCGGGATAAAAAAATACCGTCTGTGGCGTATTTGGATACCGATAAAAAGTTTAAAAATCAAATTGAATATGCCGATAAAATTATGGCTAAATACAGTATAATAATTGGCGAAGATGAAGCAAAGAATAATGTTGTGTCGGTAAAAGATATGGCGTCGGGTGCGCAACAGACTTTGGCCGTCGCGGATGTGGTAAAATTGATTTTGGATGACAAAAAATGATAATTGAACAGAAACTTTTGGATATTAAAAAGCGTGCCGACGACATTCAGGCACAGATGAACTCCGGCGATGTTTCAGGGGTGGAATTGACGCGCTTGTCCAAGGAGTATTCGCACCTTAACGAAATTTTGCCGTTGGTGGACGAATATTTCGCGACAAAGCAGGGTATAGATGACGCAACCGAAATGCAACACGACCCGGAACTGCGTGATATCGCGGTGGAACAGTTAGAAAGCCTTAAACACGCTTTGCCAGATATTGAAAAACGGCTTCAGATTGCTTTGTTGCCGCGCGACGATGCGGACGATAACAGTGCGATTATGGAAATTCGCGCGGGCGTTGGCGGTGAAGAATCGGCGCTTTTTGCGGGCGATTTGTTTAACCAGTACAAATGTTATGCGTTGCGGCATGGGTGGAAGATTGAAATTATCGAAGAAAACGCAACATCTTTGCATGGGTACAAGGAAATTATATTTAAAATCGGTGGTGATGGCGTCTATGCGCGTATGAAATTTGAATCTGGGATTCATCGTGTGCAGCGTGTTCCGGAAACCGAGGCGGGCGGTCGTATCCACACCAGTGCGGTGTCGGTTGCGGTCATGCCCGAAGCGGCGGATATTGATGTCGCAATCGAAGAAAAAGATATTCGTATCGATGTTTTTCGGGCGTCGGGCGCGGGTGGTCAGCATGTGAACAAAACCGATAGTGCGGTTCGTATTACGCATTTTCCGACCGGAATTGTTGTTACGTGTCAAAACGAACGCAGCCAGATTCAAAACAAGGCTACGGCTATGGCGGTTTTGCGGTCAAAACTGTATGAAAAACAGCGCGCTGAACAGGACGCGGCGCGGACCAGTTCGCGGCGCAGTATGGTCGGTTCGGGTGATCGCAGCGAGAAAATCAGGACTTATAATTTTCCGGAACAACGCGTGACGGATCATCGTATTAAACTGACTTTGTATAAATTGGACGATATTTTGGCGGGCGGTCTGGGCTTGGACGAGATGATTGATGCGCTAATCGCCGCCGACCAGTTGGAACGTCTAAGCGCGATGGAATAAACACCAAAAATGGCGGATTTTAGCCGAAAAATGCGTGTTTTGTTGGGTTGCCCAAATTCAAAAAACATTGTAAAAACAGTATGTTGTACACTGTTTGTGAAAATGCGTGTTCGGCGGAGTGGGGTGGACAATATTTTCCCAAAAATGGGTCAAAAATATCAAAAAATGGCGTTTTTGACACGGTTTTAAATAATTTTCGAATTTTTCGCATTTTTTATAGCGGTTTTGGGTTGTTGTGGTGAACTTTGAAACCTTATATGCTGTGCGAATGTGCGTGTGTAGTGGTCTATTTTTTGTAAATTATTTTGATTTTTGTGAATTTGTAAAAATGTCGGCAGGGCGCATGGTTTTGTTGGTATGCAAAAGGCGTATAATATATATTATGTATAGTTTTATATGCTGACGCATTTAAAACTATACATAATATTGGTTGGAAAAGTTTTAATGCCCGCCGTTTGTCGTTTTACATACTGGCGCATTTGAAACTATTATGGCTTAAAAAGTTTGTTATGGCTTATTTCTTTTTTATATGCTTATGCTGATGCATGATAAAACTGTACATTAGTGATAGTGTTAGTGTTTAGTGTTAGAGTGTTAATTGGTTGATGGGTGTTTCTCTACTAACACTAATCACTTACACTATCACTGTTTTTTGAATCTAGGTTCGCCGTTTATGGTTTCTTGCCATATTTTAAGTGGTCTGCACCAGATTTGACCGTTTGGAAATTCGTTGGATTCGTATAAAGCCTTGTAAATCACCATGTCTTCAAGTGTTTCTGAATGTTTGCCGATGGCGATTACTTGATAATCGTGATGGTTTTTATAGTGTTTGTAAATTGCGCCAATTTCCGGCATTTTTGCGTCCTTTTTTACTAAAATGCGCCCTGTTTTGCCAAAAATGGCGGTTTTCTGCGGGTTCGCGGCGTTTTTTGTGCCCAAATCGGGCGGTTTTGTCCCCTATTCTATCCATATTGCCGCCGCGGATGTGGGAGCATTGTTGCTTGTTGGGCGGCCCGTACCCGACGCGGTGACCGGAACCTGTAAATAATCGGGGGTAACTGTACCAGATGTCCCGGTTGTCAAAACCTGGTATCCTGTGGATTGAGTTTTTGAAACCTTGGTTTCGATGGCGGTGATGTTCGCGATGTCGGATCCGTTTGTTAGTGTGTTATTTGAATATGTTGCGGCACTTGATATCGCGAGCGAACCAACCGAACCCGCGGTCCCAGTATAGGTCAGAACATTGCCCGAAGTTCCCGCCGCAATTTTGTTTTGTTTTGTTTCGACGGCGGCGGCGGTGGCGATTTTACCCGAATCGGTTGATGCGTTGTATGTTCCCGAACCGTCGTATGTCGCAATACCCGACCCCAGTGCACCATTCGAATCGTAATTTGCGATTGTATTTGCCGTCCCGCTTATGTTTGGGGTTGCATTTGAAATAGCGGTCATCATTGCGCCAACCGTTGGTATCCAACCACCGTTAGTTAATGTGTTTCCGTTGTATGTGGGTGCGGTGGCTATACCAACCTGACCAACCGAACCGGCGGTCGTGGTTGTGGTGACAACACTGCCCGCGGCGGTCGGGTTAGTCGATTCGTTATATACGTATGTGTCGGTTGTGGCATCAATTTTGGTTTGCTTGGTATCGACATAAGCCTTTGAAGCGACGGTTTTTTGGTCAGGGGTGTTGTTAGCCAGCGTAGCGACAGGCATCGCGACAGCAAGCGATATTGAAAATATCAACTTCCATTTTACTCTAGAAAACACCCTCTTACCCCGTGTTTTAAGCCTGGGAATAACATATTCCCGTCTGTCAGTCTACAAAAGTTGTCGCAAGTGATTCAAGATGAAAATTGGTAAATTGTGAAAAATATTTTTAATTTGTGGTTGTTGGTTGCTTGTTTTCGGCTTGCAACAATGGCGTTGCCGGTGGTATAATTTTGGCAGAAAGGAATTCGGCAGTGAAATTTAAAATAAAATTTGTCGTTTTATTACTTTTTTATGCGTTTTTTGCATCCGGTGGCGCGTGGGGAAATTGCACTTGTTATGGCGAGGTGTGCGGAGCGAATGAGTTTTGTAAAAGAGTTGTTGATGGTTATGATCATGGTCATCCTGAGTATAGTTATGAATGTGTCGCTTGTCCAAATGGTGGGGTCCCGACAAGTTCTTGTAGTGGGTGTGAGGAAGCATCTAATGAAGACCAGTGTGGCGATGATCAACATTTAGAAAACAATACGTGTCAGCCAAATACACGGAGGTGTAATGCTTTTAGTCACAGGATTGAAACCGATTGTTGGAATTCGGATAGTAGCTTAAGTTGTAGTGTAACTAGTAGTGCCAATGCGGTTTGGAATGGTACGGGATGGAATGTGTCGCAATGCAGTTGTAGTGGCGAACAAAATGTTTCGGCATTAAAGTGTAATGTACACTATGTGTTAAGACCTTTGAATACGGAAATAAGTTCAGTTGATACTAAAATTACATATAGCAGTTGCGTTAGTAACGGTGGTGTGGAACAATATTATTGTTCGAGTTGCCTGTCTGGGACGTGTCCAATTGAAATAGTGTATAACTACAGCGGGGGAAGATGTTGGTCCGGTGGAGACGATGGTTATTACAGTGTATGTTCGTGTAGTGAAGTACAGGCGAATTACTATTCAACTGGGTTTGGTGTGCCGTCAGATTTTAATGGTGACGCTTCAAGTTGCACCGTTCCCTGTGAAACGGGGCTCACCACCAATGGGGCGACTGGCGCAACCAGTTCCGCCCAATGCGTGCCAGACGGAAGAGTAGAATATCAAGATTCAACGGGGCGGTTCACATTGGGTAACGATTTGTGTACGCCATAAGCACGCCGCCCGTTTGGGCGGTGCGTTGTTATTTTGAATTTTTGGTTAATAGGCTTTCAAGGTACTGTATTGCGTGCGCCATAGGGTATTCGTTCCAGTGTTCTGTTTTTTTTATTTTTAGGTTTTTTAGTTGTTTCAGTTTTCTTGCCCTTTCTGGTGAAGACATGTTGCGACGAGCGGTCAGGTCGAATACGGCGTTAATATAAGGTATAAATCCGTTTGGAACGAACAAATGCGAGCCGTAGTATATTTGGTCAAACTCTGGGGCTTGTTTAAATATGCCTATACTATAATAATTGGACGAACCATTGTTTTGGCATGGGCTTTCATGGTGAATTGAATATATTGGTTCTGTTGGGGTGGCGGGGTTGTATAATGCCCTCACGGTCAATCCCGGATCCCACCCACCAAATTCATGAACCCATGGTAATGGTTTTAATTCTTCGCAAACCTCGACCATTGTTTTCAACAGTGCCAGAAATAAAAGTTTTTCTGTTTTTTGTCGTTCCAAATATGCGTTCAGGTGTTCTTGTTCGGCTTGTTTCTCGGCGTTTTTTTGGTCGCGTCGTTGGTTGATTTTGTCGCATAGCGCGTAAAACACCCGAAGTATTTGGTAACGTGCTGAAAACATTATCGACCTTTTTACTTTACCGGTGCCTGTTTAAACAGTTCTTCGGGTTTGACCGATTTTTCTTTTTGTTTAACATGGTTCAGCATTTCGTCCAGGGCTTTCCGTTCAAACAGCATGCCACGCAACATGGTCAATGCATTTGGATTTTTGTTATAAAATTCAAACACTTGCTTTGGGTCCGGATAACGCGATGCTTCGGCCCAAATTGCCTTTTGCAAATCGTCGCGGGTTACTTCGACCTTGTTTTGTGTGCCCCACTCTGCCAATATCAGGCCAAGTTTGACGCGGCGTTCGGCTTCCTTGCGTGCTTTCTTTTCGTCAAATTTGCAATCGCCGTCGCATTTCCCGTCACAGTGCGCATGGTGATGTTCGTGTTCGTTCTTTGCCATTTGCAATTCTTGTTCAACCAATGTTTCCGGCAATTCAAGTTTTACTTTGTCCGCCAAGGCATCCAACAATTCGTTGCGCATTTCGGATTTGGCGGCTTCGTCGTATTGTTCGTTCAAAATGTTGCGGATGTGTTCGCGCAGTTTTTCAACCGATTCTTGGCCGATTTCGCGCGCAAAGTCATCGTTTAATTCCGGCAAGATGTGTTTCCGAACTTCGTGCAATTTAACCGCAAAGCGTGCCGGTTTGCCCGCCAAATTGTCCGCATGATAATCCTTTGGAAATTTTACATTCACATCAAATTCATCGCCCGATTTGTGGCCAATAATTTGATCTTCGAATCCCGGAATAAATGAACCGGAGCCCAGAACCAAATGGTGCATTTTTGCCGAGCCCCCTTCGAATTCCGTATCGCCAAGGAATCCTGTAAAGTCAATAACCGCGGTGTCGCCATTTTGTGCCGCATATTCCGCGGGTTGCTTTTCGGCAACGCTGCGTGCGCGACGCAGGTTTAGGGTGGCGGTTTCAACCTCGGATTCCGGCAACTTTGTTACTTTCTTTGTAACCGTAATCTTTTCCAAATCAATTGCCGGCAAAGTTGGCAAAATGTCGAATTCCAGTGTGTATTCGGCGTCTTTACCGATTTCCCATTTGCCAAGGTCCGCATGCGGCGCGCCCGCAAGGCGAATTTTCTTGTCCGCGATGTATTTTTCCAAATCTGCGTTCATCAATTTGTCGATGGCGTCCGCCATTGCAGATGCGTTATATTTTTGGCGCAAAACAGAAAGCGGAACATGACCCTTGCGAAAGCCGGGCATTTTCGCATCCGCACCGTATTTTTCAAGTACTTGGTCGGCGGCGGATTGTATTTCGTCGGCGGTAAGAAAACCGGTTACAACATAATGTAAATCTTTGATTTTATCTTTTTTAATCATAATTATTTCCTTTGGATGACAAGTTTCGTGCCAGTATACACGCTTTTTTTCGAAAATTCAACTTTTTTTAGTGTGCCAAGGGATATTATCCTTTGATCAAAAATAAAACCGCCGGTTTCCCG
>JAZLCM010000098.1:0-7294 GCA_045614245.1 Candidatus Enterousia sp. | reverse complement strand
GGGTCGCGATATACCGGTGCAATTTTCGTCGTAGGCCTATCACCAATAACTACACCGCACGCGTGTTGTCCAAGGTTTCTGAACGCACCTTCCAATTCTTCAGCAATAGAAACCACCTTGTTCATATCGGAATCTGTATTTAATACATTTTGAATTTCTTGCGATGTATCAACTGCTTCTTTTAATGTCTTCGCATCCATTGGTATCATCTTAGAAAGCCGATCAGATTTTGAATACGGTATGCCATAAACACGTCCAACATCGCGCACTGCACCACGGGCCTGGAGACTACCGAATGTAATTATACGACACACAGAATCATGCCCATATTTATCGCAAATGTATGCCAGCACCTGTTCTATACCGGTCGGTTCAAAGTCCACATCAAAATCCGGCATCGATATACGATCCGGATTTAAAAATCGTTCAAACAACAAGCCGTATTGCAACGGATTCACATGCGTGATTCCCATCGCCCACGCCACAATAGACCCCGCGCCTGAACCACGCCCGGGACCCGTCAATATATCATGTTTGCGACACCAATCAATATAGTCCGCAACAATAAGAAAATACCCCGGAAATCCCATACCAATAATAACATCCAATTCATACTTTGCCTGTTCGAAATATGGCGCAGTGTCAGTTATCCCATGCTGTTTCAAACGCTCACTCAATCCGTTCATTGTCATATCGCGCAGCATTTGACATTCTGATTCAAAATCATCACCAAACCGTGGCAAAAGTGGTTTTTCATGAACATTTACAAAAAACGCGCAACGTTTTGCTATCTGCACAGTATTTTCAATCGCCTCTGGCAAATCAGAAAATAATTCATGCATTTCTTCGGCGGTTTTAAAATATTGTTCCGAAGATTTACGCGATCTTTCCGGGTCAATCACTTTGGTTTGTCCCAAAACACAACCCAAGGCGTCCGCTGCCTCGTAATCCGAGGGATGCGCAAAGCAAACATCATTTGTCGCAACAATCGGTATGTTCAAATCTTTTGCAATTTCTAAAAACGCCGGTTCAGTTTTAATTTCGCTTTCCAACCCATGTCGTTGAATTTCAATATAAAACCGGTCGCCAAAGATTTTAAGGAATCGTTCCGCGTATTCCCGTGCAAGACCACGTTGCTCATTCAATACCGCCATACCAATCGGTCCCAAATGCGCACCCGACAAACATATAACCCCATCCGCATGCGCATGCAATTCATCAAAAGTTATATGCGGACCCAAATGATGATTTTCGCCACGCATATACATAACCCGACTAAGTTCGCACAAGTTTAAATACCCGACATGATTTTGTGCCAACAAAACAATCTTTGACATCGAAGATTCACGCAAAATCTTTGGATCCGCTGTATGGTGATTTAACGATATTTCAACCCCAATTATCGGTTGCAACTTTGCACTGGGCATAACATCGGAAAACTCCGCACAGCCCGACATCATATTCGTATCAGTAATTGCACACGCGAACATGCCATTTTCAGTGCACAATTTTGGAATTTCCTTAACCTTTACCGTGCTTGCCCCAATGGAAAGGCGCGTATGTGTCCTAAGATGAATAAAGTTCCCTTGCATACCCAAAACCATAGCAAAAAATTTATTGCCCCGTCCATAACATTATTTAACATTTTATTTAAAAAAAAATTCCCCGACAAAGCGGGGATTTTTTATTTTAATTTTCCACAGCAATGTTTATACTTTAATCCCGAACCGCAAGGACATGGTGCATTACGGCGCGCGTCACCCGCGGCATTCAGCGCACGGTCATGTTCCGCCCGTTTTTGTTCCGTCGCATCAACATCCGCACGTGTCAATTCCATACGTGAAATATACGCCACAGACATTATTTTAAAGTTATTTATTGTGTTTTTAAATAAACCCAATGCTTCGCGTTTGTACTCATAAAGCGGATTCTTTTGCGCATAGCCACGCAACCCGATTCCAGTCTGCAAATAATCCATTTGTTGCAAATGTTGCTTCCACACCGAATCCAACGCACCAAGCATCATTTGACGCGTTGCCGCCTGCATCATTTCCGGACCGTATTTTTCCGCTTGTTGTTTATACCGTTGTTGTGCAAGTTGCAACAAAGTATCATATGCTTTGCGTTCATTGATATTTTCATCCGTTTTCCAACTTTCAATATCTGTGATATCCAACGCAAACACACGCACCATGGCATCATGCAAGCCCTTGATATTCCAATCAGCAGGCAAAGTTTTTTCCGGTATATTGTTTTCGCAAATGATTTCGATCACATCACCAATCATTTCGTTCGCCAATCCGGACAAATCCGTCGAAGTCATCAAATCATCGCGTTGCTTATACACCACACCGCGTTGTTCATTCATAACATCGTCGTATTTAAGCAATTCTTTGCGCGCTTCGAAATACCGTGCCTCAACACGTTTTTGCGCCTTTTCCAATGCCTTGGTTATCCATGGATGCGTTATCGCTTCACCCGGTTTCAACCCAAGCGTAGTCAACATCCCACTTAAACGACTTGCACCAAAAATACGCATCAAGTCATCATCTAACGCCAAAAAGAATTTGGAATCACCGGGGTCACCTTGACGTCCACTGCGCCCACGCAACTGATTATCAATACGGCGCGATTCATGACGTTCTGTCCCAATCACATACAAACCACCCGCATCAAGAACAATCTTTTTATTTTGTTCGATTGTATCATAAATCTCTTTCTTTTTCTGTTCATAATCGGGTGCATCTTTATCAAGGTCGGCAATCAAATCTTCGGCATTTCCGCCAAGTTTAATATCTGTTCCGCGCCCCGCCATATTCGTTGCAATCGTGACCGCCCCGGGGGCACCGGCCTGGGCAACTATTTTTGCTTCGGATTCATGATGCTTGGCATTCAAAACCGCCGGATTTATATTCAATCTTTTACGAACAATGTCCGCCAATTCTTCGGATTTTTCGATTGATACAGTCCCAACCAAAACCGGCTGTTTTCGTTTAAGACATTCATCTATCTGATTAATAATAGCCGTATATTTCTCTTCTTTATTACGATATATCTCGTCATGATGATCAACACGCGCAACCGGACGATTTGTTGGAATTGACACCACGCGCAATTTATAAATTTCTTCAAATTCGGCGGCTTCGGTCATTGCGGTTCCGGTCATTCCGGCAAGTGTTTCATAAAGCCGGAATAAATTTTGATACGAAATACTGGACACCGTTTGATTTTCCGGTTGTACCGCCACGTGTTCTTTGGCCTCTATTGCCTGGTGCAAGCCACGCCCAAAACGCCGTCCCGTCATCACACGTCCAGTAAATTCATCGACAATCAAAACCTCGCCCTCTCTAACAACATAGTTCACATTTTTCTGGAACAAATGATGCGCAAGCAACGATTGCTGCACATGCATCACAACGGCGGCATTTTCGGGCGCATACAAATTATCACCAACCAACAATCCCGCATCCATCAGCAAACGCGTCACCGAATCCACGCCACCTTCGGTAAGCGTAACATGCCGATCTTTTTCATCTTTTTTATAATCTTCCGGTGCAAGTTTTGCAACGACCGCATCGACCCGATTGTAAAGGTCACTAATATCTTCGGACGGGCCGGAAATAATAAGTGGCGTGCGCGCCTCGTCAATTAAAATACTGTCCACTTCATCAACAATACCAAAAAACAACGGACGCAGAACCTGTTGCGATTTGGTAAATTTCATATTGTCGCGCAAATAATCGAAACCTAGTTCAGAATTTGTGACATATGTTATATCACATGCATACGCGGCGCGACGTTCTTCGTCCGTCATGTCATGTTGAATAATTCCAACGGAAAGTCCCAAAAATTCATACACGCGCCCCATCCACTTTGCATCACGCGACGCCAAATAATCGTTCACAGTGATCAAATGCGCACCGCGACCATAAAGCGCCTTAAGATACAACGCCAATGTCGCAACAAGTGTTTTACCTTCGCCGGTTTTCATTTCGGCAATCTGGCCATTATTCAAAACCATACCGCCAATCATCTGCACATTAAAATGACGCAACCCAATTGTTCTTTTTGCGGCTTCGCGCACCAAAGCAAACGCATCAGGCAAAACATTTTTTTCTTTTTCGCCGTCGCGCAACCGCGCACGCAATACATCCGTTTGCGCCCGCAATTCGTCATCAGACATTTCATGATATTTCGGTTCCAAATCGTTAATCAGCGACACCGTTTTATCATAAGATTTCACCAACCGGTCATTTGCCGACCCTAATATTTTTTGAATTAAATTCATAGCCATCGTTATTCCTTGTCTTATTTTCTATCTGTATAGCAAATTTTGTGCCTTGCGGTCAAGATACTTTATGATATAATACAATAAAAGCAATAAACAAGAACAAACATAAAAAAAGAATAGGGCAACCACCATGAAAACACAGGTCAAGCAACTTAATCCAAACGACATAACAAGTGATATTTACATGATTTCAGCGGCCCAGGTCGAATATATTGCGGGAATATTCACTAAAAACTTTGCCGACACAATGAATATGCGCACTTTTTCGGGGCGCATAAACGAAATAGCACGCGAATCGTTGCGCACCGCATTAAAATCCGCAAAAACGATGGGGAACAAGTGTTAGTGGATAGTGTAAGTGGTTAGTGCAAGTAATGTCATACCGGCGAAAGCCGGTATCTCACTGTAGCCGTCGAAGTTCAACAAGATACCGCCTTTCGGCGGTATGGCAACAAAAACCGGGCGGATGCCCGGCTTCACGTTTGTTGTGTTGTGAAACTTTTTCTAATCACGCTGACCAAAACCCGTGGGCGTTATATCATCCGGCCGCGATGGATGATACACATTGCCACTATACGTCATATTCAAAGTACCCGTGCCACCATTGCCACTATCAAGTGGCACATAGCATGTCGTATTGCCGTATTTGATATTAATTGACGGTGTAGAAATCTTTTCATTCAAAACCGGATACGGCGTAATTGCCCCAACATGTAATTCATCAATCGATGCATTTGAACACATGGTTGTGCATTGTCCATTATACCAATGTTGTCCGGTATCCAATCCAACACGACATGAAACACGACTGTTCCAATAAGTATACCAAGGACTGTTGGTTGTAACATCAATTGTTCCGCAAGGACATGATGTTGCCAAACCCGTATTATAAAACACACTTTGTACCATACTGCCCTGATCGGTCGTCGGATATACTGTTCCCCCAAATAAATTTTCCGGCACATATCCAGAAAGATTCGTGCAATTATAAAAGGCTTGAACAAACATATTAGCCACACCGGGACCTGTTAGGTCGGTTCCACCAAACAAATTTCCCGGAATTGTCCCAGTAAGCCCGCGGCAATTATAAAACGTTCTATTAAACATTCCTTCCTTTGCGTCACCACTTAGATGCCCAAATAGATAACTTGGAATTTCCCCGGTAAGATACCGATCCCCTTCAAATGTTTTATAAAACATATAGCTTGCGGGTGTGCCACTGATTCCATAATATGTTCCATTAACCTCCCGCCCAAACAATGTCGCGGGTATCGATCCCGTAAGGCCCGTACAATTCAAAAAGGTCGAGGCAAACATGTAAGTTTTCGGCGCACCACTAATACCAACAAATTCATTATTTACCACACGACCAAATAAATTCCCCGGAATTGGTCCCGTAAGACCCGAACAGCCAGAAAATGTAGCATTAAACATATACGACGCCGGCGCACCACTTATCCCGGCAAATAGGTTTTCCGGTATCGCCGTTGTTGCCCCCTGTGCCGTGGTTAGGCCCGAACAGTTACCAAAAGTGCTTCTAAACAAACTACTCGCCGGAGTGCCAACGATACATCCAAATAAATCTTCGGGGATTGGGCCGGTAAGACCGGAACACTCGGAAAAAGTATGGTCAAACATGTTGGCTGCCGGCTGACCTTTTACTCCGTAACAAACACCGTTTACCTTGCGCGAAAAAAGGTTCCCCGGAATACTGCCCGTTAAACCCGAACAACCACTAAATGTATAATAAAAATTCTGGCTCGTCGGTGTGCCATCAACACCATGGAACGCACCGTTCACCACGCGTCCAAATAAATTTTCCGGAATCGACCCCGTAAGGCCACTACACCCAGTAAATGTCAACGAAAACAACATGGATGTCGGTGCACCATCAATTCCATGATAAACACCGTTCACCACGCGTCCAAATAAATTTTCCGGAATCGACCCCGTAAGGCCACTGCAATCCCTAAATGTCCTTTGAAACATATAGGACGTCGGCGCACCATCGATACCACTGTATACACCGTTTTTAACACGACCAAACAGGTCCGCCGGAATTGAACCGGTCAATTTTTTACAATTATAAAACGTGGAAGCAAACATATATACCGATGTTCCGTTCACCCCATCAAATAGATTTACCAACGAGCTCATTGTCTGGGTCATATTCTTGGCATTCATAAATGTCCGATAAAAGTGCGGAACCGTACTATCAGAATCACCGGCACCAACCGTTGGGAAAATCGCCCCCAGTGATCCGGATATATGGTCAATATAAACCTCGGTCCCATCAACGGCACCCGTCCCCAAACCACCGTTACTATCGGGTGTCCCATTATAAAACCTTATTGCACTCACGCTGTTCGTTACGGAATATTCCGTGGCAAGTCCCGCAATTTTTATATCAAATGTTTGCGTGTCTTCCACGCCGGCACCAGCCACAGCGGCATATGTATGCGAATATTCAACGGTTGACACGGCGGTCCGGGTTACAACCCGTGCCGGGGAACCGTCGCCCCAGTCAATTACAAATGTTCCCTTGGCAGCAATATGAAATTTAAACTCCGTCGCCGCGTTGGCTGGGACCTTTATCGTCACGGTAAAGGGCGCATCAATTTCACATTGCCCCGTTTGGGCATTTCGGCTGTATCCATATACACAATCATATTTCGCATAAAGTGTTTTATCACCATATTCCGCTGCGGTAATTTCATGTGGCATTTCGCACCCGGTTGTTAATGCCGCATCACGACACCACCCGACAAAGACATTGTTCAATGGTGCCGCGGGTATTCCATAAACCATGGTACCCGTGCCGTATGTATATGTGGCGGGATACGGCACCGTCACGGCATTTCCGGCGGTAAACGAACCACTTCCCGTATTTTCGAAAAATGTTCCACGAACCGTATCATAAAGCCCCAAAACATCCGAACTATTCCGCGCCGGAATACCGTTAAACAACACCGAACCCGTATTATTATCATAAATAGTAACACC
>JAZLCM010000097.1:0-5076 GCA_045614245.1 Candidatus Enterousia sp. | reverse complement strand
ATTTGTCCTGTGGCAGATTTCCGGCGCATTGATGGAACCGGTGCACGATTTATTATTCTTTGATGGAACCAAACAGGCGCAACAGACAAAGTTTTATGGCGTGTTCCGTACAAGTTGCAATTTACCAAGTGTAATTATGCCGGGTATTGGGGCGGCGTGTATAGCCGCGTTCGGGGTGACATCTGCGGTTTGGTGGGTGTCCGCATTTGTTGGGGTTCTTTCGGTTCTTGTTTTAGTTGCTAAAAAATAAATTGCATAGTCTTTTTTTTTCGGTATCATCAAAGGGCAACAAAGGAAGTTATAATGGCAAAGAAAGAAACAACCGCCACAAGTGCAAAAAATCCGGCACTTGAATCGGCACTTGCACAAATTCAAAAACAATTCGGTAAAGAAGCAATTATGAAAATGGGCGATGGGTCGCAACAGAATATCGAGGCGATTTCGTCCGGTTCATTGGGACTTGATATCGCACTTGGTATCGGTGGGTATCCGCGCGGGCGTATCGTTGAAATTTATGGTCCGGAAAGCAGTGGTAAAACAACACTTGCATTGCATGCGGTTGCCGAAGCACAGAAAAAAGGTGGCACATGCGCCTATATTGATGCGGAAAATGCACTGGACCCCAGTTATGCGAAAAAGTTGGGTGTTGATGTTGCAAACCTTATTATTTCGCAACCTGATTCGGGTGAACAGGCGTTGGAAATTGCGGATACACTCATTAAATCCGGGGCGGTCGATGTTGTTGTTATCGATTCGGTTGCCGCATTGGTGCCCAAGGCGGAACTGGAAGGGAACATCGGTGACAGTTTCGTTGGAACGACCGCAAGACTTATGAGTCAGTCGCTGAAAAAACTTGCGGGGTCTGTGTCGCGCAGTAATACCTTGCTTATCTTTATCAATCAAATTCGTATGAAGATTGGCGTGATGTTTGGGAATCCGGAAACGACCAGTGGTGGTAATGCGTTAAAATTCTATGCTTCGGTTCGTTTGGATATTCGTCGCACCGGTGCAATCAAAGACAAAGAAAATGTTATCGGAAACGAAACCCGGGTCAAGGTTGTGAAAAACAAAGTTGCGCCACCTTTCCGGACGGTCGACTTCAAGATTATGTACGGCGAAGGTATTTCCCGTATCAGTGAGATTTTGGATATGGGTGTGAAATATGACTTTATCGACAAAGCGGGCAGTTTTTATTCGTATAACAACGAACGCATAGGTCAGGGCGAAGCGAACGCGCGCCAATGGCTGAAAGACCACCCAGAGGCACAGGCGGAGTTGCTTGAAAAAATCATGGCGCGTGCGGGTGGTATTGCAGAAGAAATGACGACCGGGCCGTCGGACGATGAAAACGAAGCTGTGTCGGAAGAATAATTTTATTGGGGCGGCGTTTGTCGCCCTATATTTTAACCCAAGGGGGGAAAAGATGAAAATGGCAAAATTTTTGGCAATGACGCGGGTAGCATTGCAGGGACATGTGTTTAATTGGCTGTGGCGGTCGCGGGAACACAGGCGCGCGGTGCGCAGTGATGTTATTTCGCGAATAATACCAGAATATTTTAAACGCTATTTGCCTGCGGCGGCGGCAATTCCGGAAAGAAAAGTCGAACACAATGATGAAAATGAAAAAATCTTTACTATGTGGCTCCAGGGTGAAGAAAACGCGCCCGATTTGGTAAAGGCCTGTTTCCGCAGTGTTCGGCGGCATTGTAAACAGGAACTTGTTGTGTTAGATGAAAATTCTGTGTTTGATTATATTACTTTGCCACAGGAAATTGTTGATAAATATCGGGCGGGTAAAATTGCGCGGGCGCATTTTGCAGATATTTGTCGGGTCGAATTACTTTATGAACATGGTGGGTTTTGGCTGGATTCTACGGGGTTTGTAGTTTCGCCGATTCCAGATTGGATTGTAGAACAAGATTTCTTTGTTTATATGGCCGGGCAACATGTGGGCAGTCCGTATAGTTTTATGCAAAACTGTTTTATCCGCAGTCGCAAAGGCGCATATTTATTGGATGCATGGCGGGCGATGATAATTGATTACTGGATGCACGAAAATCATAATTTTGATTATTTTATGCACCAGTTGCTGTTTAAAACATTGGTGCAAAATGACGCCCGTGCAAAAAAGTATTTTGCTGAAATGCCCCATGTTGACCAAGACCCAACGCATGCGCTTTGGTGGGATTATTGCGATAAACCTTTTGACCAAAAAACTTTTGATAAAGTGACATCGGGTGCATTCTTTCAAAAATTGACTTATCGTGGTGCGGATAAACCTGTGGAGGGGTCTTTTGCAGATGCTATGATAAATAAAATGTAATTGGGGGAATTTATTATGTCGCCAAAAATATCGATAATAATTCCAATGTACAATGTCGAAAAATATCTGCGACGGTGTTTGGACAGTGTACAAAATCAGACTTTTAAAGATTGGCAGGCGATTTGTGTCGATGATGGATCGCCGGATAGTTCTGGGAAAATCGCCGAAGAATATGCCAACCGGGATAAAAGGTTTGTCGTTGTGCACAAAGAAAACGGTGGACTATCCGATGCCCGAAATGCCGGAATGCCGTATGCAACGGGCGAATATATTATGTTTTTGGACAGTGATGATTTTATTCATCCGCAAACTATGGAAATCGCCTATGCGGTTGCGCAACGGGATAATGCTGATATAGTATCTTATACTTATGATCGGTTTTATCGTCCGCAATTGATGGTGCGACATAAACTTGGTCTTGATACGGATAATGTTGTGCCGTTTGGTGTTCGGCATAGATATAATGTTGATAAAGTTGAATCGCGTGCAACCGATGATGTGTTTGAATATGCGACAGAGCGTGCGCATAATATGTTTAATAAAAAGCGCAAATGGCTTGTTAAACATTGTCAGGTTTGGAAAAATATGTATCGGCGCAAATTGATTGCAGATGTACCTTTTATCAAGGGGATTTTGTTTGAAGATTTTCCGTGGTGGTCCGAAATTATGTTAAAAAATCCGCGGTTGTCGATTATAAATTTACCGCTTTATTATTATATTCCAAATTTTGGTGGAATAGTGTTGTCGGCAAAGCAATTACGGATTATGCAATCGCTGTGTACGGGGATTTCCCACGCATACAGCATTTATAAAAAATCTGCGACGGATTACCAGATGAAAAAGTGGCAGGAAAATTTTATGTGGCTTTTTGTAAATTGGGCTTTCCGAAAAATAAAATATCTGAAGTCTGATGATGAACTAAAAATTGCACGTGAAACATTTGCAAAGATGAAATCTGATGGCGTATTTAATGATGTGCCAAGTGATTGGTTTGATCTAAGGAATCAAATATATTCTTTTATTGGGGGTTGTTAGATATGTTGCCAAAAATATCAATAATAATTCCAATGTACAATGTCGAAAAATATCTGCGGCGGTGTTTGGATAGTGTCCTGAACCAGACTTTTGTTGCGTGGGAGGCAATTTGTATTGATGATGGATCGCCCGATAATTCTGGTAAAATTGCCGAAGAATATGCCAACCGGGATAAAAGGTTTGTCGTTGTGCACAAGGAAAATGGTGGACAATCGGATGCACGTAATGTTGGTCTTGATTTGGCAAAGGGAGAATTTGTTTTGTACCTTGATAGCGATGATTATATTCATCCACAGACTTTGGAATTGTTATATAAAACGGCTGTTGATAATGATGCGGATATGGTCGTGTTTAAATTTGATTCGGTTGCACGTAAAAAGATGGAAAAAATGTTAAACGCCGGTATGGATGTTTTGAATTATATTCCTGATTCATATAATAAAAAGTATGATATTAAAAAAATACCACATGTCGTTACTGATGATATCTTTAGGTATGCAACTGAACGGGCACATGCCTTTGGGCGGTTCAGAGTGAAAAAATGTTACCCGGTATTAAAGATGCTACGGTCGTCTTTTGCAAAAAGGCATAAATTTATTACTGGGATAGTTATCGAAGATTTTCCATGGTGGTCGGAAGTGATGTTTTCGCGTCCGCGGACGGTTATATTGGATGCTCCGTTGTATTTCTATGTTCCAAATGGAGGTTCCATTTTGCACACAACACGTGCGATGTTTATGATAGAATGTATTCATATCGGTTTAAAACATGCATATTGCTTGTGCTCTGATACGGCAATGCCGAATGAGCGGCGTCGCTTTTATGCAGAATTTTTATGGCCTTTTATAATTACAATGAAGCGATTGTCTAAATTAATAACTGATGCCAAAGATGTTGCACGAATAAAACAAATATTTTCTGAAATGCGTGATATGAATATGTTTGAAAATCCGCCAACGGTGCGTGCAAGAAGATACAAACGCCGTATAGAAAAATTTATATCGCAATAGCGCGAAACCGCTTTGGAATTTTGACCACCCACTTTATGCCGAACATTCCGGGTTTCCCGGGCGCATAGATTGGTCGCGCAAAGCGTTGCATTATGCGGGCGATTTTTATATAACCTTCATCATGTGCGGGTTTTGATGTGATTAAATTTATTGTTCCGTTTCCGCGACGGCGCAGGTGGTTTACCCAATCGGGGCCGCGTTTTTCCGCCTTGGTAATCAGCATTTTCATATCGACCGCACCAAAGTGTAAAAGGTATAGATTTTTATCAATGTGAAAATTATGACCTTTGACATGATGAAAACCACTGCCCCAATGCGCCGGGCGCGACAGCACCACCGGTTTTGTGTATCGGGTGGAAAGTAATGCGTATCCGCGTTGGGATAACATCGGTTTTGTTAAACTAAGCGGTCTTTCGGTTTTCATATTTTGACCGATGTCTAATCCAATGCCGGAAACGGTTGTATTGATTTTTATTGTTGATAAATATTCGCGTAAAGATTTTTTTATTGCCGGGTCAACGACCAAGAATTCGTCTGAATCGCAACCGATCACAATGTCATATGTTTTGAAAAGTTCGTTTGCTAAATCCGATATTTTTCCAATTCTGTATTTGTCACCCGCCGCCCGCGACATTTCGGTATGCGGCAGTTTTATTATGTTTGCGTTTGTTGCGTTTTTGGGTTCTTTTTGGTCGGTGCCATCAAGTA
>JAZLCM010000096.1:0-3760 GCA_045614245.1 Candidatus Enterousia sp. | reverse complement strand
CGCGGAATTTATGTCGCCGACCCATTCGCATCGGTTGACCAACTTGGTGTTGGGCTTTTGATAAAGGACGCGGTGCAAAAGGCGCGCACGACCAAGGGCGACAAAATTCACCTTGGCGTATGCGGCGAACATGGCGGCGATCCGGAATCAATTGAATTCTTCCATAAATGCGGATTCAATTCTGTTTCGTGCAGTCCGTTCCGCGTGCCAATCGCACGTTTGGCGGCGGCGCAGGCGGCGGTTAAATTCCCGCGGAAGTGTTAGTGTAAGTGGGTTAGTGCTAGTGAACCCGCGCCATTTGGCGCGGGTTTGTTCTATTCTTGCCATCCATTTGTTGTTTTTATAACCCGGCGGGGTCCAAAAGCAACATTGAACAACCTTGACCTTCGGGTAAACATTTATTACAGGCGCGTTGATAAACCTCGCCTGTGGGACATCTGCATGTGTCTTGTTGATTATAAATTACCCAACATTGATGAGAAGTTGCGTATTCAGTGCCACAGTCATCAAACTTATAAGGACATTGTTGACATGCATCTCTACCAGTTGTTGGAACATATCCATTGTACATATCACAACTACACCGACCATCCAGTATCTGACCGTCGCTCCCTATTTGAGTATGTTCTTCATCAACCCAACGTGGCCATGAATTCATCGGACAATTCATACATGCAACCTTGCTTGGTACCCAGAATTTTCCTGTGTTGCAAGCACAATGATCCCAAAATTCGGCGCTTTCTGGATCTGCTTCATGTGACAATACCGGACATGTGTCTGTTGAACATATACCCGTTGGCGAATATATTCCGCCATTTTCGCACACCGGCAAACAAGCACCATTAAATACTGTGTGGTCACTTTTACATTTACATTTCTTGTTGACCCATCCATTGACGGTATTGTTGGTATCAATTACATTTGTTCCATTGACATCGTATTCTGAATTATCCGGGCACAGTAATGATTGATAGAATATTTCGGAAATACTTTCTATGCACTTTGCAGAATTATCGGACGGGCAACTATCCGCATCCGCCGAAAACACCGCATAACCACAGGTCAACGCAACATTACGACACGCGCCCCGCATAATGTTTTGCACACTGGACGCCGCCGCCGTTGCCGACCAAGATGTAACTTGGGAAACTTGGTTATTATAGCATGTTGCAATATCGGACAAACATGTCGAAGCATAATCCGCAACGATTTGATACTGTGCCGCTTTGATATTGACCATGGCGCGTTGTATATAGTTCACAACAATATCATTGTATGGCAAATAGTTCCCGCGCGTATCGTATGTGTATGCGCGACATTTATCCAAAACCGGTCGGCACAGCCCTTCGGCGGTTGCGTCGGCTTTTGTTCCGATTTTGCTTAACAAATATTTCATAATGCAACGACCATCGTTTGCGTTTTCACCAGAACAATTTGCGTTGCTTATCGTTGTTCCATACGCCGATGATAATTTTGAACTGTCGATTGTTGCGTTGTTGTATCCCGCCATGAATCTTTGGATATAGTTTATATCGGTCCCCAAAACAACATTGCCGTTTTCATCAATAAATTCTTTGGTCGGGTCAAGACATTTCAAATAGTCTTCACCGCACACCATGTCGTCTTTCATGCATGTTTCAAGCGCGCTGATGCAACCGATTGCATCATAAGTATTTTGATTTTGCAACACCGCAAGTCTTGCCTTTTGCAACATGCGTGTAGCACTGCGTACATTCGACACCAATGTTTCGTTCATTTTGGTTAAACCTTGTTCATACGCAATGCAATCTTTATCAATCGCCAAATCATAATTGCCGGTAATTTGTTCAGATGTTGCACCGACTTCGCGACATTGTTTGATAACCGTTTCACAACGTTTTTTTGCCGCCTTGTAAAGTTCGCCACCACGCAGGTTAGAAAAACTGGAATTCGAACCCGAAAGAAAATCAAGACTAAACAAATCCGACAAATCGTCCGACGAAAAATCCAAATCTATGTCCAAAAGCCCATATGAATCAACCGCGTACGAAGAACTGGATGTCGTTTTTGGGTCTTTTATCATTTTTTCAATTTGCGCCAACAAACTGCGATTTTCCGTAGTATCCACTGTGTCGGTCATGGCTTCTTCGGCCTCGGTCGCGGACATAATCGCGGTGATTTCATCGGCGGACAATCCAACATAGCGGATATTTTGCGCAATTTCGTTTAACTTTGTGTTGGCTTCTTTGACGGCTTCTTCGACCTTGACATACTTTGATAAATTCGTAGAGCAAGAACAACGTTTTTGGTTCGCGTCAATCACAGAACAGAATTGATCCATGCAATCATTGTATTGTTCCTGGCAAGACTTGTTCAACGCCGCCTTTTGTTCCATTTGCTCTTTGGCCTCGGCAATGGATGCGGCATCAAGTTTTTCTTCATTGCGCGTTTGCTTTATTGTCGCGATACGCGGACTAAGGTTGTTTATTTCCGATGATATGTTCGACCCGGTCTGTGCGCCAGATTCCAATATGGCGCGACCGCCAACCTCTGCGGTGGACGGACGCAATGTCAATCCCATACGACGAACCGCCGGATTTGCGTTTATACTTGCGGATTCTGTGCGTTCGGAACGACCAACCGTATGAACTGCGGTGTCCAAATTATTGCGCGCGGAATCTTGCGATGTCTGGGAACGCGATAAAGCAACCGAACGACTTGCCGAACGTGTGGCGGATTCGGTCGCCTTGGGCGTGTCCGCCGGCACAGTCCGCACAACACTTCGTGTAACCGCGGCGCGGTCGGTGCTTTCGGTGGTGCTTTGCGTGCGCGTTGCACGTGGCGCCACATTTTCGTCCGTCATCGCCGTTGTGCCACCGCCCATCGTTGAATTTGTCCCGGGAATAACACGTGACACAGTCGCCGCCACGGAACCCGCGGTCGGCGCACAAAGCGCGATTAAAAATCCAATTGTAAATACCCTCATACTTACCGACAATTATATCACAAAAAATGCCGGGAAAAAAGATAAAAAGTGGTTAGTGTAAGCGGTTAGTGTAAGTGAACGGCGCTATGCGCCGTTTTACTAACCACTTACACTAAAACGCCCCTGGTTCGGGGCGTTTTTACTATTTGTCGCTTTCGTCGGGAATAACCGAAACAGTTTTGCGATCGCGAAAGCCGCGTTTAAATGTAACCTTGCCTGCAACCTTGGCAAATATCGTGTGGTCTTTGCCCATGCCGACATTTTCGCCCGGATGAACGGCGGTTCCACGTTGACGAATAATGATATTACCCGGAATCACGCGCGCGCCACCGGATTTTTTAATCCCAAGCCTGCGTCCCGCTGAATCGCGTCCGTTTGCACTGCTCCCAACGCCTTTCTTATGTGCCATAATTAAACTCCTTTAACTTTAGCCCTTGATTTCTTTGATTTTCAACACGGTTACAAATTGGCGATGACCGCGTGTACGACGATAGTTTTGACGACGTTTTTTCTTGAAAACCAAAACCTTGGCATTGCGTTTTTGTTCGACAACGGTTGCCACCACTTTTGCGCCATCAACGATCGGGTTTCCAACTTTTTCGCCCGCCATCAAGACATGGTCAAATGTGACATCGCCCGTCGCATCCAGTTTTTCAACCTTGATAACATCACCGACCTTTACGCGATATTGCTTTCCGCCGGTTTGAAAGATTGCAAAGTCACTCATATTATTTCCCTTTTGTTTTTAACTTTTGCCTAAAAGTTTATGCAAATAATACGTTTTATATATCAAAA
>JAZLCM010000095.1:0-1525 GCA_045614245.1 Candidatus Enterousia sp. | reverse complement strand
GAACCTTTTTATCTTTTTCAACCTTGTACCCAACACGCGTTGCTTTCTTGGTTTTCGGGTCAACCAACGCGACATTAGAAACATGTATCGGTGCTTCGCGGTCAACAATGTGTCCAGGTTGATTTTGTGTCGGTTTCACATGCCATTTATGACGGTTCACCCCCGCCACAACAACACGCGATTCCACCGGACGTGCCTCTAACACCTGACCTTTGACACCTTTATACTTTCCCGAAATAACTATGACTTCATCGCCTTTTTTAATTTTCATTTTGCAAGCCTTTTGTTTTATAACACTTCCGGTGCCAAAGACACAATCTTTTGAACATCATATTTGCGACGCACTTCACGCGCAATCGGTCCAAAGATACGTGTTCCAATTGGTTCAAAGTTGTTCTTGTTTATCAAAACGACCGCATTATCATCGAATCTAATTATCGACCCATCCGGACGTTTAATCGGGAACTTGGTCCGCACAATAATCGCACGTTGCACAGTTCCTTTTTGTACTTTGCCACGCGGAATTGCTTCTTTGATGGCGACCACAATTTTATCACCGACGGTGGCATAGCGGCGGTGTGAACCACCCAAAACCTTGATGCACATTGCTTTACGCGCACCAGAATTATCCGCAACCGTCATAACCGTTTCATTTTGAATCATAATCTTATCCTTATCCTGCACACGGGGCAATCCCCCGCTGCTTTGTTATGGAATCCGACTGACACATCCGTCCAAAGACCAATATGCCCTCAAAGATTCCCGGTTTGATTTAGTCCGCTACCTCTACATCTTTGTCTTTCGACACACCAACCAAGCCCTTGACAACCCAAGATTTGGTTTTTGATATCGGACGATGCTCTTCAATCGCAACGATGTCGCCAACTTTGTATTTGTTGTCTTCATCGTGCGCCTTGTACTTTTTATTTTGCTTCACGAATTTTCCGTACAATGGATGACGAAAACGGCGTTCAACTTCGACAACGACCGTCTTATCATTGGCTGCACTTCTAACCGTTCCTTGCAGTACACGTCTTGGCATAACACTATCCCTTATATACTTTTTTGTTTACGTTTACCCAATCTGGTATATGATAACCTAAAATTTGGAAATCTCAACCAAAATTAGTATTTTTTATTGCGCCGCGTTCAATTTTGTTTTCACGCGTGCAATTTCACGACGAGTTTTACGCAAAACATGGGTTTTGGGTAAATTTCCCGCTGTGTGCTGAAAGCGTTGATTCATTTGAGTTTTTTTCAAATCAACCAATCTGCCTTTTAATTCTTCTGTCTTCAAAGATTCTGTTTTCTTTTCTGCCATCTTTGCCACCTTTTATTATCCCAAAACCTTTAGTTCACTTTGCGTTCGACAACTTTTGTTTTGATTGGCAACTTTGCCGCCGCAAGCGCGAACGCTTCCATTGCGACATCAGATTTAACACCATCCAATTCAAAAATTATACGTCCTGGTTTTACGCGGCAAATCCAATATTCAACCGCACCTTTACCCTTACCCATACGAACC
>JAZLCM010000094.1:0-8129 GCA_045614245.1 Candidatus Enterousia sp. | reverse complement strand
CGTTGGGGATGTGTTGCATTTGCATCATCACTGGACACGCCGGGTCCAATCGCCAGAACGGTTGACGATGTCGCATTACTGCTTTCGGCGATGGCGGGACATGATCAGCGGGATTCAACCAGTGCGGATTTCAAACTAAATCTGAACGCGCCTTTACAACCAATTTTGGGCGACGGGAAAAAGTTGCGCGTTGGTGTCATCCGCGAATTTAACGATGTTAAAATTTCCGATGATATGAAAAACCTGTTTGAAAAACGCATTGCGGATTTAAAATCAATCGGTGCGGAAATTGTGGAGGTTTCAATTCCGAACATTCTTGATGCATTGGCGGCGTATTATATTATCGCCCCAGCGGAGGCATCATCAAACCTTGCACGGTATGACGGCGTTCGCTATGGTCTGCGCGTCGAAGGCGACGGAATTTACGACACATATAAAAAGACACGCGCCGCGGGTTTTGGCGACGAGGTTAAACGCCGTATGATTATCGGTACGGCTGTATTGTCATCTGAATCATACGAAGTATATTTTATGCAAGCGGCACGCGTTCGTCGCATGATTGCAGATAGCTTTAACCGCGCATTCGAAAGTTGCGATTTAATTGTGTGTCCGGCGGGCGCAAATACCGCAATGCCACTATCATCCGATATGACACCACTTGAATACTATGCGTTGGATTTATTTACGGTCGCGATGAATTTGGCGGGCGTACCGGCGGTGTCTGTGCCGGCGGGCTTGGCATCAAACAATTTACCATTGGGAATTCAGGTTGTGGGCAAAATGTTCGATGATGTTCGTGTATTGCAACTTGCGAAACATATAGAGCAATTTGCAAACATTGATAACCGACCAACAAAGATAATGGGGAAATAAAAAATGACAGATAAAATAAACACATACGAAAAACTTGGCCGTTTTATGATGAACGAAGTCTATAACATATTGTTGGACACATGTTCTCATACAATTCTTTACAATAACGATTTAAAAGACATTATCGAAAGACGAATTGATCGGGCTCCACATACAGACAAAAAATACGCTATGCATCCATATAATCATGGAAATTCGCACTCATTCCAACATATGTTTCGTTGGCAAAACATATTGTATTACTATCTTGCCCAGCATCAAAACGCAGGTTTCTTGAAAATTGAAGACATTCTGCCAGACGGAAATTTTCATCATTATTATGTCATGCTCAATGACGGTTTGCTCACCAAATTACCCGAATTCCATCCAAGTACAGATATGTCTTATATGTTCGATTTGGCACAAAAACGAAATAAAGAAATAGAAAAAAATTTATTGGAACAAAACAATGCAACAGAGTTAACAAAACTAAACATACTATACATAAGGCAACAAGGAATAGCGAATGTGACAAAACAAACAAAATAAAAATGGTGGCCAGAAGTGGAATCGAACCACTGACACAGGGATTTTCAGTCCCTTGCTCTACCAACTGAGCTATCTGGCCATCCGTGGGATACATAATAAGATACAAAAAACCAAAAAGCAAGGAAAAAACAATGTTCACAATAAAAGGAAAAACAGGCGATTGGGAAGTAGTGGTTGGACTTGAAACACATATCGAAGTCCTTTCTAAATCCAAACTATTCAGTGGCGCATCGGCGGACTATAACCCAACCGTTGCCCCAAATACCCAGGTTTCCATGGTCGATGTCGCGATGCCCGGCATGTTGCCCGTCCTTAATGAATACTGTGTGGACCAGGCTATTAAATTTGGTTTGGGTATAAACGCCAAAATTTCCCATGTCAGTCGTTTCGCCCGCAAACAATACTTTTATCCCGACCTGCCCCAGGGGTATCAGATTTCCCAACCCGCAGATGTTCCGCCGGTTGTCGGTCGTGGGTGGATTGAGATAATTGGCGACGATGGAAAGCCCAAAAAGATTCTAATTGAACGCGCCCATTTGGAACAAGACGCGGGCAAACTGAAACACGATGTCCACCCGACAAAATCTTTTGCAGATTATAACCGGACTGGCGTTGCGTTACTTGAAATCGTTACATTTATTGATGTAAAAAACAAAGAAGAAAATTCGTTTATAACTTCCCCGGACGAAGCGGAAAGATACCTACGCCAAATTCGTGAAATCGCGCGTGCGCTGGGCGTGTCCAAGGCGAATATGGAGGAAGGTTCCATGCGTGCCGACGTAAATGTTTCTGTGCGCCCCGTCGGTGCAACATACTTTAATGAACGTTGTGAAATTAAAAACATGGTGTCGTTCAAATTTATAAAGGCCGCCATTGAATATGAAGCAAAACGCCAAATAGAAATTCTTGAAAACGGTGGCAAGATTGACCGTTGCACAATGCGCTATCACCCCGATGAAAACATCACAACGGTTATGCGCAGCAAAGAAGATGCGTTGGATTACCGCTATTTTCCAGACCCAGATTTGTTACCGTTGATTATTACCGATGAACAAATCGAACGCGTTCGGCGCACAATGCCGGAATTGCCGGCGGCGACACGCGCACGTTATATCGAAAAATTCGGTCTTTCCGAATACGACGCGGCACGCCTTACCGAAACGGTTGACATTTCGCACTGGTTCGATACGGCGGTTGGCGACAATCACGCACGCGCCAAGGGCGTCGCAAACTGGATGATTTCTGAACTGTTCGCGCACCCGGAAAACTATGACATAACAAATGAAAAATCCGGCGTTGTGGACGGCATGCGCATTATTACGCCAACCGATTTATCTGAATTGGTCGATATGGTCGGGGCCAAAGAAATCAACGGCAAACAGGCCAAAGATATTTTTATCAAAATGCTTGATGGAGAATCCGGCACACCACGCGAAATCGCCGACAAATTTGGCATGAAGCAAATCACCGACACTGGCGCAATCGAAAAAATAATCGACGAAGTTATCGCCGCAAATCCGGCACAGGTTGAACAATATAAATCCGGCAAAACAGGATTGCTTGGATTCTTTGTCGGCAATGTAATGAAAAAATCGGGTGGCAGTGCGAACCCCGCCGTCGTCAATGAAATTTTGCGAAACAAACTGAACTGAACCAAAGGAGTAAGAAATGGAAATACAAAGAATAGAAATGATTTACGACATAATCTTGGGCACAAGATACACATTGGTCCCGTTGTATTTACCAGAAATAAAGCCAATAGGTGTTGTTCAAAAAATTCATTCAACCAAGACTAATAACACGATGAGCAATTGCGGCAAAAGAAAATAAATGAAAAAATACTTTATTAAAACTTTTGGTTGTCAGATGAACGTGTACGACAGTTGGCGCATCGCCGCCATGCTTGACGCGCGCGGAATGACCGCAACCAAAGATGTTGCCGACGCGGACATAATAATACTCAACACTTGTTCCGTTCGCGAAAAGGCGACAAATAAAGTATTTTCCGAACTGGGGCGTGTGCGCGACGCGAAAAAGCCAGACGCCCTGTTCGGCATTGTTGGCTGTGTCGCGCGCGAAACCGGCGCAAATGCGTTTCATCGCATACCCGAATTGAACTTTGTTTTGGGTCCGCAAAGTTATCATCGTTTGCCCGAAATTCTTGATGACCCGGACACAAAATTATTAAACATTGATTTAACCGGTCTTGAAAAGTTTGATGAATTACCGCAAATGATTCATGCGCCCGTTGTGTCATATATTCCAATCCAAGAAGGTTGCAATCATTGCTGTACCTATTGCATTGTTCCGTTTACGCGCGGTCATGAAATTTCACGTTCATTTGATGATGTTATGCGCGACACGTTGCACGCGGCAAAAACCGGCGCGGTGGAAATTTGCTTTTTGGGACAAAATGTGAACGGATATAAATACACCGATAAAAACGGGAAAGTTTTTCGTCTTTCCGATTTAATACGCGAAACCGCAAAAATCCCAGAAATCCAGCGTATACGCTTTACATCCAGTTATCCAACCGAAATGACGGACGACCTGATTCAAATGTTTGCAAGTGAACAAAAACTTTTGCCTTTTTTAAACATGCCAATTCAAAGTGGTTCGCCGGATGTTTTAAAACGCATGAATCGCCCGTACAGTTTGGATGACTATTTGGACATCATAAAAAAACTGCGCACCGCACGCGCAGACATTCAAATTTCAAGTGATTTTATCGTCGGCTTTCCCGGCGAAACGGACGACGATTTTAATCAAACATTGGAAATCGCACGACGCGTGCGTTACATAAATTCTTATTCGTTTAAGTATTCGCCGCGTCCGCATACGGCGGCGGCACTAATGCCGAACCAAATCGGCGAAAATATAAAGCGCGAAAGACTTGCCATATTGGACAATGTGCTTAACGAAATTCAACGCGAATTTAATGAAACATGTGTTGGTCAAACGATGATATGTCTGTGTGAAGGAACGGACAAAACCGGCAAGCATTTGCTTTATCGAACACCATACATGCAACAATGTATCGTTCCACATGTCGACGCGCCAATGCAAATGGCAAAGATAAAAATCACCGCGGCGAATCGCGCATCACTGCGCGGAAAAATTATCGATTAAAAAACGAACTTTGCATCAAGCGCGATTTTATATGACATTCCGGAATCATCATTATGCAAAATTCCAAAACTTAGGCGGCCACCGACACCATCAACAACCGACATTATATCTGTGTAAATTGCGCCATAGATTTCACCGTCCGTTTGACCGACGGCCTGTAACCCAAACGCGTATTTATTTCCGTCGACAACCGTTTCTTTATCAATGTTCAAACCGAATCGCAAATTCGTATCTGTATCGGTAAAGTGCAAAACTTTGGCATAATCGAACCGCACCCCAAGGAAAGGCGTTATATCCAAGTTGTTCCATACGCGAAAGACCAAACCACCATCCAACATCATCGCACCCGAAATTCCATTTGGGTCTGAAACGGCGCGCGCACCATTAAAAACATTTATATCACTAAACTTTGCCGACGACACCGCGCCAACCGCGCGCGCATAGATGGATGAATCTTTATACAGCGCGCCGAAATTTGCGCCATATATCATCGCACTAAAATCGTCCAAATCACTGGAATAATCCATTTTACCGGCATAAAGACCAAACTTTCCAATTAAATTTTTCGCGACCGTTCCAGAAACACCGACACCACCACCAATCACAGAAAAATCGTCAGAATAGATATAAAACGGTTCCGCCACAATTCCGAAATCTAAATCGTGCAAATATTCGCCCAACACAAAAGAATTAAACGACCGCACCGGCGTCATCAAGTTTATTGGATTTGTTCGCACCGACCGCGCCAAAACATCATTAAGTTCCGCCCGTTTGCGCGCAGCATCCAGTGCACCAAGCAAACCATCATCCGGATTATCATCGCGCAAATCATCAAGAAAATCGCCAAGTTCATTTTCAAAAACAACACTGTAATCTGTTTGCCGGGTAAGGTATACATAAAGATCCGTTCCGCCCATGTTCGGGTCATAACCCGCAACAAACATTGGGTCAATCCCACGAAACTGAACATCATGCAACGCGGGACTGTACAGGTTAGTAATTCCGGTTAAAACCGGCTGCGTTTCATCCCAATCTTCGGTTATACCAACGACGATAAAATTCACACCATTTGTGGAATCAAGTTCTATATTCGGATGCGCGCCAATTGTGCCAACATCAATAATAATTCCTGAATTTTCTAATTTGATTGCTCCTGCGTTCCCCGCAATTGCGATAACATCCGCCAAATTAATTTCTTCGGCATTTTGAACAAGAATTGTTTGACCATACAGTCCCGAAATAAAATTTATATCGCCGTCGCCATTAATCAACTGTGAAACCAAAGAACAATTTGAACATGTAACCGAACCATTTATTTCACCATAATTTTGAATTATCACAGAAACACCCTGTTCAACATTTATACCCTGAACAATATGACCATGATTTATGATTGCCAAATACGAAGAATCAACATTTATTGTCTCTTCACACACACCATCACTGGGGATTTCCAAGATACCATCAACCGGGGTATATGCATAGGCATTAAAAAACCCAAAATAAACCAAGAAACCACAAAGGAATTTTATCACATTTCTCATGCGGATAATTTTATCACACAGGACAAAAATCTTAAAGTGAATTTTTTATACCAAAACTAAAACCGACCTTTGGTCGGCTTAAATTTTGGTGGGCGCATGGGGACTCGAACCCCAGACCCACTGATTAAGAGTCAGTTGCTCTACCAACTGAGCTATGCACCCATGGGTCAAACCTTTATGACCCGCCAATTATATACTCTTTTTACAAAAATGCAAGTTTTTATAACGTCGCCCCAGTAAACCCAAGGTATCCATACCTATGCAAACCCGCAAAAACAAATGTTATCATTTAAAACGTCAACGGGTGCAAACCCTAAATAAAAAAAGGAGAAAACATGAAAAAAATCGCAATTCCTGTATTGGCTGCAATCGTCGCCTGCCCTGCTATGGCGGGTTCGTACCATAACGAATCGTTTTGGGATTCACTGGATCCGTACATCGCGGTGCGTGTTGGTGCCGGATATTCTAATTTGAACTATCGTTACGATGGATACAAAGAATCACTTAGTGACCAAGAAATGCACGCACGTGCCGCACTTGGTTTGGCGATGTGGTGCCACAAGGCAAGAACTGAAATCGAATGGTCCATGCTAACGAAACAAAAAGACAACAACTCTTTTGGACCACACGAATTAAATGTTGATACAAAGTTGAATACATTATTGATGAATGCGTATATGGACTTTGGCGATTATGAAATGATTCGTCCGTTCTTTGGTTTGGGCGCGGGTGTCGCCTTTGCGGACCAAACACGTAAAGTTGCCGGCATCGGTCAAAACAATAACGACCAAACCAAATTTTCCGCAATGGGTACATTGGGCGTAACATTTGACTGGCGCCACTTTGCGGTTGATATGGCGTTCCGTTATACATACGCAGACGTAAATTCCGGGCTTCATAACTTTGCCGGCGATATCGGTATGCGCTATATGTTCTAAATCTGTTTGTTCATAAAGCATCCATATTCCCCGCACCCGCGGGGAATTTTTACTTAGGGAATCATACCTGACGCAAAAAATAACAAAATAAAATATAATCACTTCGTCACAACCAAAGGGAGAAAAAAATGACAAACACCATAAAGAAAATCACAACCTTTACAATGGCAATAAGTGCTACTGCTTTGCTGGCGGCATGTACAACAACATGTGGCACACATCATCACATGGCAAAAAAGCATCACAAACAACATGGTGCACCCGAAGCAATGGTGGTATACGAAGCCGAAGCAATCGAAGTTGTTGAAATGCAACCTATGCATATGCCCGCCGGCATGAAAGCGCAAATGCACACACGCAACAGTCGTGGTGGCACATCTCCAATGGGATACATAAAATTCAGACAGGGCGAAGATTGCGTTAAAATGACCGTAGACGTCACCGACCTGCGTCCGGACAAAGATTACACAATGAAAATTTATCCATGCGGAAACTGTGGCGATTACAGTTGCTGTGATTCACAAAGCATGGATGTTAAATTGCCGACATTATCTGTCGACGAACCGGGTCGTTTAACCAAAACATATAAAATCCGTGGCATTGATTGTTCCGAACTTAAAAACGCAAAGGTTGTCTTGACCCGCGACGGCGGATACAAAGCATCATGGGGTCGCATTGAACCGAACACCCAACAATAAAGAATTGGATTACGACATAAAAAGCCAAACCGCCAATCGGCGGTTTTTTATTTTTTCAAACTAATGTTTCTTTTCGATCTGTTTCAACCACTGACGACATTTTTCTTGTTGTTCCAATGGAAGGAAATCTGGATTAGGTTTAATTCCGTGGTTTCGATAATTAAAATTCCAGTGTAATACCGCATCGAATTCTTTCATTGTCTCAAATCCTCTCTCCCGCAGAATGGGTCGATGGGACTGATGCCGGTAAATGCCCTTCGTCCCATAATCCTGTCCATGACTGCCTCACGGAAATCCGGGGTGCCCGCATAAGCGTTGATATAGGTCTTGAGCATAGGCGCGTCGAAGAGATGGTAAGGATACGCTGTGCTGATCATCAGCGCCGGCACCTCGGAAACGAACCACGGGGCGTCGTCCCC
>JAZLCM010000093.1:0-5808 GCA_045614245.1 Candidatus Enterousia sp. | reverse complement strand
GTTTGACAGTAATAATCGTTCCGGCATTAAGTGCCGTAATACTTGATATAGACGCAGTCTTTGTCGTACTGGATGCCGTACCACCCGCCGCGCCGTCATAAAAATACGACGCAGAATTCGAAAGCGGCGCACCGTTTACCGCATGCGCAGAAAGATCAACGGCGTTTTCATCAAGCATGTAATCAACATACGCCTTGGACGTAAGGGTGTTATAGTCCGCCGCCGGCGTTGTCGCGCGCGCGCCACCCGCACAAATCGAAATACCCGAAATTGTTGCACATAAAATAACCCTCGACATTAAAACTTTCATGTTTATGTTCCCTTCCTTTCGCACCGGAACCCCCGGCTTTCGTGCATTTTCAATAAAACAGAATCCTTTTCCTATGCTTAAGGCTACTAAATTTCGTCGAAACGGGTCAAGTGCTTTTTTTGATATTTTTTTGAAAAAAATGTTTGTTCGATTTTATTTCGTCATTCCGGCGAAAGCCGGGATGACGTCTCACTAACACTAACTACTTAGACTAACACTCTAAAACTTTTATTCCGGGTAATTCACGACCTTCGATAAATTCCAAAAATGCACCACCGCCGGTTGAAACATAGGTTATATCGTTCATAACCCCGCATGCATCCAGTGCCGCAACCGTATCGCCGCCACCAACGATACTATACAGCCGCCCTGCCCGCGTGTTATCCGCAATCGCGCGCGCAATCGCAAAGGACCCAAACGACCATGTGGGTTGCCATTCCGCCATGCCGACCGTTCCATTCCAAATTACCATTGCCGCACGCCCTATTTCATCGGCATCACGCAGTGCCGTTTTCGGCCCGCCATCAATAATCACATCGTCCGGCGCGATATTATCAACATCTTTATCGGTGCGTGGCGCGGTCGGTTCAAACACCGGCCCAACACCTTTGTCCAATGGCACCAAAAACCGGCAATTATTTTCCCGCGCATATTCCATAATCGCCAATGCATTTTCTTTCTGGTCCGGTTCATACAGCGAATTTCCAACCGCCGCACCCAACGCATAGTTAAATGTCGTCCCCAACGCACCACCAACAATTATCGTATCCGAAAGCCGCGCCAGCGCGCGCAGAACGCCAATCTTGGTCGAAACCTTGGACCCCGCAACAATGGACAAAACCGGATGTTTTGGGTTTTCCATCACACGCGTTAAATTTTCAATCTCGCTTTGCAACAACAGACCCGCATACGACGGCAAGAATTTTGTCACACCAACGGTACTTGCATGCGCGCGGTGCGAAACCGCAAACGCATCATTCACAAAGATATCAAACCCCGCCGCCAATTTCTGGGCAAATTCCGAATCGTTTTCTTCTTCGCCCGGATAAAACCGCACATTTTCAAGAAGCACGACATCACCGTCTTTCATTTTTTCCAAAAACGATTTATCCAAACAATCATCGATAAACGGCAAGTGCATATATTCCGCGACACCGCGCAAACTGTATTTCATATCACGCGTGCCCTTTGGCCGCCCAAGGTGCGAAACTATCGCAACCCGCGCACCCGCATTACGCAGGTAATCTATCGTCGGCATGCTGCGCTCTATACGGAACCCCTCGGTAATTTTGCCATCAACAATTTGCACATTAAAATCATCGCGCAGCAAAACATACTTTCCACGCAAATCAATCCCACCAAGTGTCCTAAGTTTCATTTCCTTTCCTTTTTTCTTGTCCCACGAAGCCCCCTGTGGCGAAGTGGGATTCCTTTTTTTAACGCCCACTTTTTATGCGCGGGAAAAACCCCTTTGTTCCCCAAACATTTCTCAAGTCGCTCGGCTCATATGGACGGCGTTCATCAGCCCATTCAAGAATCTCTTTATGAGAATTCTCGGTCGGTTTCACATTTGTAAAATCAGAAACCTTAAATTCTTTTTTATATTCCATCTCAACACCTCTTTGCTTCCTGTAATGCCGTAAAATAATTTATACAATTTGCCTGTGTGCGCGGTTGCTGATTCGCAACGGTGGCAACCTTTTTATTCTTTGGTGCGACATTTTTCAACTGAACCGGTGCCCCAGCAAAGTTTGCACCCATCAACAACGCAATCAACAGATTTGGAATATATGAATCGTAATTAGGTGTTAAAGAAACACCAGGAAAATCAGAAAGATCAAAAGGTATGTGTTTCTTACCTGCTTTACATAACCCTTCAAACACCTGGGGCGAAAGCCCGCCAGAGTCCGCCCATAAATTAGGTACCTCCACATTTTGATATGCTTCAGGCACCGGGATATCTAAATAAGTATCATACACACGTTTGGCTTCTTCTACTAAAAGTTCCGTTTCTTTTTTTTGCATACGACATATAAAATCCAACGCCCCCAAAAATCCAGGTGAACCTTCACGTACACTGACATCCCAGTGTATAGCCGGCAACTTAACAGTAATTATGTTTTTATAATGCCCATACACCGCACTTTCATCATCAAACAAAATTATAATCGGACCCAACAAAGAATCTTTGCTTTCATAATACCCGTATCTTACTTGTGTATATTCGTTTCCAAGCGAATGCCACACATAATTGAAACGATTGCGTCTTTTATAGTCGCTATTAGATTTTTTTGGAGTAAAATTGAGAATGATTTCTTGTTTTTTTATTCTGCTTATAATTTCGCCAACAGGTTCTAACATATTTTTATACTCCACATCTACTGTAAATATCCATCGTTTGATTTGTTACGGACAGCATACAACAAATCTTAATAATGTCAAGATTTATCGCCGAATTGAACGGCTTTTCTAACCGGTCCGAATGTTTTGCGGTGGTGCGGTGTTACGCCATATTTTTCTATCGCATCCAAATGTTCACGTGTTGGGTATCCCGCGTTTCTGTCCCAACCATATTGCGGAAATTCCGACGCCAATTCATGCATAATTTTATCACGCGTTTCCTTGGCAACTATTGATGCCGCCGCAATGGAAAGCGATTTGGCGTCACCCTTTACAACCGCCCGACCTTGCACACCCGCCGGCACACGATTACCGTCAATCAAACAAAATTCCGGCGCACGCCCCAGCGCCGCCACCGCGCGTTCCATCGCACGCGTCGACGCCCAAAGTATATTTATCTCGTCAATTTCCGCCGGACTACATTCACCAACCGCCCAAATTGTATTTTTTGTAATCCAATCGTATGCGGTCGCACGCTGTGCCGATGACATTTTTTTGGAATCGCGAATCACAACCGGAATTTCAATATCGCGATTTGGAAAAATCACCGCCGCCGCAACAACTGGACCACAGAGCGGTCCGCGTCCAGCTTCATCTACACCGGCAATAAAACTTTGCCCGATTTCATTTTCAATGGAAAAATCAGCAACCACAACCATAACACATAACTATATCGAATATGGAATATCATCCATATCCGTACGAACATATTCATCTTCACTGCTGTACAGTGGCCATTGCGAATCCGCCAAAACCTTTAGTGTCGTAAGCGGCTGATTCAAACGCGCACGATACAGCCATAAATTTGCCATCACGCGCTTTATATATCCGCGCGTTTCATACGCCGGAAAACTTTCGATATAAAGCAACGGGTCATCGGTTGAAAAAGACTTTTCAAATTTAACCACCGACCCCATACCCGCATTATATGCCGCAAGCATTTTGATAATGTTGTTATTCACATTTGGATGCATCAGTAAATCAACAATATGCTGTTGCCCAAGGAACATATTGTGTTCCGGGTTTGACATATCGATATCGGACATTTTAACCTTGTTCGCGCGCGCGACCAATTTCGCCGTTCCCGGCATAAGTTGCATTACGCCCTTGGCGCCCGCACCCGATTTAACCCCAGTTCGAAAACCACTTTCCTGTTTAATGATGGCAAGCAACAATGCCCTATCGATAGACCAACCACCCATCGGTTCCCAATCAGGCAAAGGATATTGCGTGGTATAAATAACATCTTCATCAATTTCCAAAATTCCCCTATCGCGAATGACCCCCGAAGACAAAATCGCAACACGCGACAAACCATACGCCGTCGCAACCGAATTTATCGCATGCAAAGTCCGATCAGAAACATTTGGCGACATTGTGTATTTCAAATATTCTTCGGCCCGATCTTTGCGATTTACCTGAAGCAATGCAAGCGCGATTTTTCCGTACTTGTCGCGGCGAATTTCTTCGACATCGTCATCGGTGAATTCTTGTTCAAAGAATTCATATTCCGGCACATCGCCCATCATTGTCGCCGCCAACGCCCCATAAAAAGCCATTGGATGCGTGGCGGCAATTTTCCAATACTTTTTTGCGGCGGACCGGTCATCGTTCAAATCGGCGGCGCGCCCCGCCCAAAATGCGGCCTCGGTCTTTCTCGCATTATTTATTTGTGGCAAATCCAAAATTTCACTAAAATACTTTTCGCTTTCTTTGAATTTTTCTTCTTTAAAGTGCAACAAACCCATTGTCCATAATCCAAATTCAGACCCCGCATCCGCCGCAACGGTTCCCCATTTTTTCGCCAATTCAAATTCACCGTTCGTGTAATACACATACGAAAGTCGCCCGGCAAGCCGCCCATAATCAGACGCCGTCAGTTTTTTTCGAAACGATTTTTCTTCTAATATATTTCGTGCGGCCTTGGTTGCACCACTGCGAATTGCCTTTCTAAATTTTGTAATTTTTTTATCTGTGGACCCGGAATAATTTTTTTCCGTCCATGTTTCAGATTGCGCCGTTTCAATTGATTGCCCCCCCGACAACATTGCCGGTACAACCGCCTTTTTCACCTTGGTTCCTTTACGCGCCGCCAACTTTTCAACACGCACCGCGCCCGGCATATCGGCATATTTGTCCAACCAAGCCTTGGCTTCGTTCCCCTTGGTTTTATATGTCTTGGAAAAATACCGTTGGTACAAAACTTCGTTCATCAAAATCGGGTCAGAAACCTGGCGCTGTAATTTTTCCGCGGCGGCAAATTTTTCAGAATCTTGCAAAATGAAAATTTGTGAATACAAACTTTCATCAGAATCCGACAAAACATCAATTTCTGTTTTCGCAAACGCGCCCGCCGCGCACAGCACCGAAAGCAAGAATATAAAAATCTTTTTCATGAAAAATCCCCCCGCCAATCAAAACAATGTAGTCTTTGGTAATTTGCACACAATTGTTTCGTCGGTCACCTCTGGTATAGTATCAATGATTTTCTTAAAGTCCGATATTTTCGAGAATTTGCGATAAACGGAAACAAAGCGCACAAACGCAATCGGGTCAAGGTTCAACAATGAATCCGAAACCATTTCACCGACTTGGGCACTTGTCACAACATCGTCCACATTTTCCGTCTCTAATCTTCGCTGAATCGACGCAACAAGTCGTTCAATTTGCTCATCGCCAACCTCGCGATTATGGCATGCAAGTTTTATACTGCGCCGCAATTTATCGCGGTCAAACGGTTCGGTTTTACCACTATTTTTCCGGACAACCAAATCGCGCATTTGCACGCGTTCAACGGTGGAAAACTTCGCACCACATTGATTGCACACACGACGACGGCGAATAGTTCCACTTTCCATATCCGGGCGCGAATCCGCCACACGGCTATCTGAATAATTGCAATACGGACATCTCATAACCCACAATGTAGCAATCTATTGCAATTGTGTAAAGCAATTTTTATTTCCAAAAAAATGCATTTTTTATAAAAATCAAGACCTTTTTTTCACATTTGCACCCAAAGCACGAAATTTTTCACCCCCAAAATGTGGTATAATTATTCCCGGACGAGAGACACTATGAACAAATACATCAAACAA
>JAZLCM010000092.1:0-3161 GCA_045614245.1 Candidatus Enterousia sp. | reverse complement strand
TTTGTGTACGAATACGGTAATAACAGTTTGTCCCGTTGCCAGAAGTATCGGTTGTGTTGCATGCGCAAATTCCTTCGCCGGTATCAGTGCTGTTTTGTTGTTTTGCTGTGCACGTATCACACAAATATTTTCCCCATATGTTGCAGGAATCACTTAGCAACATTATGGTGTCGCTGACATCTATGCCAAGCGTCATCGCCAAAATCAGTGCGTCGTACATGTTGTCCAAAACTTCTTCGTATGGGTCAAAGAATTCGTTCGCCATGTCTTTGAATTTTTTGACGCGTTTGGGACCCTTGCAACTGGTTACGCCGGAATCGCAACCCGCGTATTCAATGATTGCGTCCAGTTGCTGTTTTAATTCCTTCATTTTCAATGTGGCGTCTTCGATTGCGGTTTCGATTTGACCGCCCATTTGTTCACGAACAAGTATGTCCGCGCTGATTCCGTTTTTCGCCGCAAGTTGCTCCGCAACACCAAGCCCCTCAAGCCCCGCAATCACCGCGCCGGTTTCGCTGGTATCGTTTTGGATATATGCCGGTGTCGCCGCGCGTGATTCAAGTGCGCTTTGAATTTGGGCATTTTGCGATTCCGCGGATGCCGCCATTTGTTCCTGCATCGCCGCCATGGAATCCGCCATTTGTTGTTGCATTGCCGCCATTTGCGATTGCATCGCCGCGATTTGTGCGTTGCTTTGTTCCGTCGCCGCCGCCGATGCAGCCGCGGATGCCTCTGCCTGTGCCTGGGCAAGGGCGAGTGCATTTTGTTGTTCTTGGACCCGCGCCGTTGATTGCGCAACAACCTGTGCCGTTATGTATTGGACCAGGTCGTCACCATATTGTTTGCAACTTTCATTTGAATTGACACAGCCCGCAACGATTGCCGCCGCCACATTCATGTCGGTGCAACCGCCCGATGCGCACTTTGGCGACGCGCACCGCAGGACAATCGCATTACAGTTGCCAAAGTTTGCTTCGGCGGTCGTTTGCGACATGCCGGCGCGGCCGTTCATTAAACTGTTCCACTGGTTGTTATTCATCGATCCAGTGCCGTTATATGCGGTCAGGTTCGATCCCGAAGTTGTTGCGACAGCGCCCACCGCCGGCGAAATAATCGCCGCATAAAGCGCACCGCATAAAAGGGTTGAATGAATTTTCATCTCTCTTGGTGCAAATTTTATCATAATTTAGTGGCTAGTGCAAGTGGGAAGTGTTAGTGTTAGTGCGGGGGACACCCACTAACTACTTGCACTAACACTATCCACTATTTATTCGTAAGTTTCAATTCGATGCGGCGATTTTGCTGCATGTTTTCTTTGGTCGTGTTTGGTGCGACCGGATACATGTCGCCAAAGCCCGATGGGACAAGGCGCTTGCCCTGGACACCGTCGCGAACCAATTCGTTCACGACCGCCGTCGCGCGCAGTAATGAAAGCTGCATATTATTCGAATAGGCGCGGTTGCCGTAAACCACAGGTTTGTTATCCGTGTGGCCGTCAACGCGAATTATCCATTCGATGTTTGATGGAATCTTTGTTTCCATTTCTTTGATGACATCCGATACGATGCGCAGTTGCTTTTTGCCCGCGTCCGACAATTTGTATGAACCGGTTGTGAATAAAATATCACTTGGGACGATAAAGCGGTCGCCGTCCGCCATAACGGCATCTGTATTGCCAAGTGCAGTTTTGACCGCGCGATAAAATTCAGATTGGTATTCGCGCATGTCTTGCAATTCGGCGACTTTGTCGGCAAGTGCCTTGTTCAACCGATTGGACATTTCGACATATTTTGCTTGTTCATCCAAAACCGCCTGGTCCGCCGCGTTAAGTGCGTTGTTAAGGCGTTTCAGTTCCGCCGAATATTCCGCCATTTGTGTTTCTTGGGCGGTCATTTGTTCGCGTTGTGCATCAAGTTGCGCCGTCATTTCTTGTTGCATTTTTTCCTGTAATTCGCGCCGGTGTTGTTCCAATTCGGCAAGTTGTTCTTTGGCGGCAATCGTTCGGTTTAATTGTTCCCGCAAAGATTCAATTTCGCGACGCGCGGCGTCATCGCTGGCCTTGACCTTGGACACTTCATTTTCGTATGCGGTGATTATGTCAATCATCGATAGATTCTGGCTGTCTATTTCATCTTGGTTCGACAGTAATTCCGCACGCGCCTGAATCAGCAAGCGCATTGCTTCTTCGTTGTCGGCGTTCATTTGGTTGATTTGTGCGGTTTGTTCCGCGTTCATCTGTTTCAATTCCGCGATTGTTTGAACACCACTGCGTTTGTTAAACACACTGGTCGTTGTCCACAAAAACACAAACACGATTAGCAGAAATATCAATATGATGACAAGGTTCGAAAATAAATCGATGAACGCTGGCCATGTGTTAGTTTTATCCCGAAAATTTAATTTGAACATTTTTGTTTTCTCCCTCGCGCTTTGTGCGGTTATTGTTGTCCCATTCTGTCGTCTATGCTTTCGACTCGGTTGCCAATTTTGGTAAGTACCGATTCGATTTGCGGTATTGCCGATTCAACTGTGTATGTGTTGAACACATTAGTTCGTGCCGACAAGAAATCTTCAAGTGTGTGGAAAACCGCATTTTGGGCAAGCTGTAATTGCAGTGCCAAGAATCCGACAACCAAACTGCCCCCTAAACCAAGCAGCGAACTTGTGAACGCGGTCGCCATGCCACCCAGTGGTTGGGACAGGCCGGAACGCATCGTTTCCAAGACCATATCGTCGTTAAGGTTCAGGTTGCCGATTAATTCTGCAAAGCCGCCAACCGTAACGATAAGTCCCCAAAATGTGCCAAGTAATCCCAAGAATATCAATGTGTTTACGGTATAGTGTATCGATTCGCGGTCGTTTTCCATTCGGGTCAAAATTCCGTCCAAAATTCCGCGTAATCCGTCGCCTGTCAGTTTACTGCGCTTGAATTGCAGCATAAGCGCGACCGAATACAATAATCTTGGCGGAAGCTTTGCCCGCCGGTTGCCACGCATGTATGAGTTTAGCCACCTGTATTCCGGGACAAGCGCAAAAAACTTTATAAAACAGACAATTATGCCGAAAAGCGTCGTGCCGATAATTACGCCGTTAAGGTATATGTTTGCAATCGCAATCGCAAAAAACACGCGGTAAAAGACAATGCAAAGGCACAGGACAAA
>JAZLCM010000091.1:0-5272 GCA_045614245.1 Candidatus Enterousia sp. | reverse complement strand
TTTTGGCAACAACATTCCTAAATGGATTATTGGGCCAATCACTTACATTTTTCACCCAGGCGTATCAACTTGCAACCGGGGATGATGACATTAAATGAAGAAACTTTCGCCCGACCTTATCCGCGATATATCTGCACATCGCAATGAACCAAAGTGGTTGACCGATTGGCGTCTTTGCGCTTTCGAAACATGGCAAAAAATGCCCGAACCACATTGGGGGGAAATAGATTACGCGCCAATCGACTATGACACATTGAATTATTATAATTCGCCATCACAAATCGACAACAGCGACCTTAAAAACACATACGACAAAATGGGATTGCCAGAAAATGAACAACGCGCTTTACTTGGCATGGCAACCGATACAGTTATAGATAGTGAATCCGTCCACACATCTTATACGGCGGAACTTGCATCACGAGGAATTATATTTTTACCGTTTTCACGTGCGGTCTTGGAATATCCAGATTTAGTAAGGAAATATCTTGGTACGGTCGTTCCACCGTCTGACAATTTTTTTGCGGCATTAAATTCCGCCGTATTTTCGGACGGGACATTTGTATATGTTCCGCCACACACCGAATGCCCAATTGACTTGGCAAGTTATTTTCGAATTGAAACGGCAAAGATTGGTCAATTCGAACGCACACTTATCATCGCGGATACCGGCGCAAAACTAAGTTACATGGAGGGTTGCAGTGCACCACGCCGACCAAATCATCAATTACACAGTGGTGTGGTCGAAATAATCGTGCATGATGATTCCTATGTAAAATACGCAACTGTCCAAAACTGGTACGCGGGTAACGCACCCAAAAGTGGCGAATATAACAACAGTGGTATATTAAACTTTGTCACAAAGCGTGGCAAATGCCACAACAACGCACGTCTCGATTGGACACAATTCGAAGTCGGTTCTGCAATGACATGGAAATACCCATCAACAATTTTATACGGTGCGAATTCCGCAAGTGATTTTTATTCACTTACCATAACGCGTGGGGGGCAACAATCTGATACCGGAACAAAAATGTTGCACATTGGCGACAACACAACATCTAATATATTATCATACGGTGTCGCCCTTGATTGGTCGCGCCAAACATTTCGCAGTCTGGTTAGTTTTTCGGGACATGGCGGAAAAAATGTATCAAAGTGCGACACACGAATTATTGGTGGTGACGCAACAACGAACGCGATACCGAACATAGTTTACGAAAATACCGACAATGTCCAAACACACGAAGCGACAACCGGTTCAATTGATGCCGCGCAACTAAATTACTTGAATATGGCGGGCATTGATACGGATACCGCAACCGCACTTATTATCGGTTCTATGGCAACACCCATACTGGCGCGCTTGCCCATGGAATTTTTGGTTGAATCGCGACAACTTATTCAAATGGCGCTTTCAAAAACCGATGGGGGAATAAAATGATATTGGAAATAAAGAACCTTGGTGTATCTTTTGATGGGAAACAATTATTATCCGACATAAATTTAACCGTCGAATATGGTGCAAGACATTTAATTCGTGGCCACAACGGTTCTGGTAAATCTACACTGGTTGGGGCGATATCCGGAAATCCAACATATCAAATCGACGGCGGGGAAATTATATTTGATGGCCACAACATAACAATGGAAAACGCAACATCGCGCGCATTGATGGGCATATTCACCGGCACACAAAATGTTCCAGAAATTCCGGGCCTGACCATTACCAGTTTTCTAAAACATTCGGCGGCCGCACATTGTCATTTTGAAACAGGTCGCGATTTACCAATGTCAGAATTTATCGAACATTTGGAAACCGCGCGTGATATATTAAACATACCGCGTGAATGGTTAAACCGGTCGGTAAATGTTGGCTTTTCCGGTGGCGAAAGGAAACGCATAATGTTACTGCGTTTAATTATGACAAATCCGAAACTTGCGATTTTGGACGAACCGGATTCCGGCGCAGACATGGAAACACAAACCCAAATCGCAGATGTGATAAATTCTATGCCGGATACAACATTTATTTTCATAAGTCATCAACAAAATTTTACCAATTTAGTACACCCGACACATACAACCACTTTATCAAACGGAAAAATTATGATAGAATAATATAAAAAGGGTGTCGCCATGAACGGACTTATTTTATTTACCGCATTTGTATTTATTCTGTGGATAGGCAGTTCGATATTTATCCCATTGCTTATCGCGACATTTTTATGGTATTTGGTAAACGCAACGGCGACATATTATCGCAAGATGTTTCCGACATGCAACAAAGGCGGCGAATGCACCGTAACAAACAGGTTATTTAATTTATTTGCGAACTTTTTATCGATTGCGACATTTGTCGGTTTGATATACCTTTTCATAACCCGCGTACGCCCAATGTTTTCAGAATTACTTGCCGCGATGCCCGGAATCCAGGCAAGTTTAAACAACCTTTGGAACTATATCTCTTATACACTGGATATCGACATAACAAGTGCCGCGATTCCAAATATTACATCAATTATATCCAGTATCGGTTCATCGATTGCGAAACTTGCGACATCTATGGGCATGGTCATCGTGTACATGATATTTATGTTTATGGAACAAAGCACATTTCACAAAAAGTTCGCGGAACTTTTCCCGAACAAAAGCCACAATAAAAAATTACGTTATATCATAGAAAGCATCGACGAAAACATGAAAAAATATCTTTTTATGAAGACACTGGTTTCCGGAATCACCGGCGTAATTTCATACGCATGGATTTCGATATTGGGGCTTGAATTCGCGGGCGTATGGGCATTCGTGATATTTATTTTAAGTTATATTCCAACAATCGGCGCAATTATTGGATGCGGATTACCACTGTTGTTCGCCGCTGTATCCGGTGCCGCATTAAATGAACTGGTCTTGCTTGCCATGGGTTTAATCGGATTACAGATTGTATTTGGGAACATTATCGAACCAAAACTTACGGGCAAGACATTGAATCTTTCAACACTTGCCATATTGATAAACCTTGTGTTTTGGGGACTGATATGGGGTGTTGCAGGCATGTTCCTAAGTGTCCCATTACTTGTCGCACTCTTTATCATCACCGCCCAGTTTGATTCAACCCGTTGGATTGCGATATTACTGTCATCTGACGGCGAAATCCCCGATAAAAGCGAATAAACACTTAAATATACAAATAAAGAATCGCAACGAAACCCATGGGCAAGAACATATTTGCCCACACTAACACTTGTCACTTACACTAACCACTTTTGACTACCCACGCTTTATAAGTTCAATCGCGTTTTCCAAAATAACCTTGGCGGCGAAAGAATCAAGTCGCGTTTTAATGTCATGCCGACGAACGCGCCGCCCAAGATAGTCCATCGCGGTTATGGACGTCAACGCTTCGTCAACAAAAACTATTGGTGTATCAACCAATTTTGCCAATTCATCGGCAAAGGCGCGCACCGCCCGCGTTGTGTCGGAATCCGTCCCATCCGTCCGCAACGGCAACCCAATAACAATTCCCGCAAAACCGTCATCTTTTACAAGTTTTTCAACCTTTTTCAACAAATCCAACCCATCACGCGGCAAAATAGGCGACCGCGGGAACACAAGTGACCAAGAAGCATCCGAAACGGCAATTCCCGTCCGGCGCGCCCCCCAATCGATGCCAATCAGCCTACCTTTTTTTTCTAAAGCCTTGAAATCCGATAAAATCATTGTATAATCACCCTTGCATCAATATAGGATTAGAAATGGCATTTAGCAAGCAACAATTACAAAAATTCGCAGATTTAATAAAAATCGACATTTCCGACGAACAATTGGAAAAAATGAATATCGATTCCGTTGTTGAATGGATTGATAAACTTCGCGCGATTGACACCACCGGTGTTGAACCAATGTTGTCGCCGGCGGAACACGAATTGCCCCGGCGGGCGGATGTTGTCACCGACGGCGGAATACGCGACGCGGTCATGGCGAACGCACCGGACAAAGCGGGCGTCTCACGCGGATACTTTGCGGTACCAAAGGTTATGGACGGGGATTAAAATGCCAAAGAAAAAATCAAATGTATTTTTAAGTTCTGCATATAACCTCTATGGTTTGTCGGGCTGTAAACAATGTGGCTTTATGGAATCTGAACAGTTGAACAAAATTTTGGCCAGTCTAAAAAACATCGATATTCCAGAATCATCATGTATACGTTCACTGTACACACATTTTGAACGAACCGTTTCTATCGACAAAACAGAAAAAGCAAGCACTGAAGAAAACCTGATTATTTCTGTGTGGCCAACCGCAAAAAAATGCGAAATTAAAAATTATAAACAATGCACGGCATGCATAGCCAACGGCAATTGCATGGACGAATTCGTAATAGATAATATAGGTAAAAAATTATTTGCTGATAAATATCAAGGGAGATAAAAATGGCAAACAAAAAAACAAATGTAATTCTTACAACCTATCAAATTGATAAAACAAAACCAACAAAAATAAAATTATGTCAATGGACTGAACCACAAAAACAAGAATTTATAAATTATGCCAAGGGACACATTCCACCAGAAGGTCCTGCCATTGACGGTTGCGCATTTAATGTACATCACAATTCTTCGTTGATTCATTGCCGTCCATCTGAAACATCACGGGAATATATACCACACAATTCGCGCAACAAATCAAACGAATTGATCATAGAAATTATCACAGACGAAGAAAATCATGAATGTTGGCCTGTATGTCCGGCTGTTTGTCCACTGTGTATAAAAGACGGTCAATGTACATCACCATTTATACAAAAATACATCGGTGAAATTTTGTTTCCTGAAAAATATAAAAAACAAAGATAGAGAGAAAAATGATAAACCTTACCATTACCGAAGCATTAAAGAAATTGCAATCGCGCGAAATATCTGCGACGGAACTTGCACGCGCACATTTGGATCGCATTGAAAAGTATAATCCGGAATTAAACGCGTACATTACGGTTACCGCGGAACGGGCAATGGCGGATGCGGCGGCTGCGGACAAACGCATCGCGGGCGGAAACGCACACGCACTTGACGGGATTCCGATTGCGATGAAAGATTTGTTCGCAACACGCGGGATTCGCACAACCGCGGCATCACACATGCTTGAAAACTTTGTGCCGGAATATGAATCGACCGTGTCCCAGAAATTTATCGACGCAGGAACGGTTTTATTGGGCAAGGCAAATCTTGATGAATTCGCGATGGGAACTTTTTCAAAAACTTCATATTTT
>JAZLCM010000090.1:0-8810 GCA_045614245.1 Candidatus Enterousia sp. | reverse complement strand
AAAATCAAGAAAAAATCAAACCCCGCCCTTACCTTTCCACCATAACCCGTCCGGGGATATCGGTATTCACGCGCGGTGTTGGTGCGGCGGCAATTCCACCAAACGGCATCTGCGCCACCAAAGTCCAACCTTCGGGCAAGTTAAACATATCGCGCACCATATTATCTATGACCGGATTATAGTGCTGTAAATTCGCACCGATATTCATTCCAGCAAAGCCCGTCCATATTGCGAACTGTAACATACCGTTCGATTGCATAACCCAATCATGAAAATTTTCGGCAAACAGCGGATACGCCCGCCGTGTTTCTTCGACCGCCGCCGCATCATAAAAATAAAGAACCGTTCCATATGCCGCAATAAAGCCATCAATTTTATCACGCGAAAACCGTCCACCGGTCGATTTTACCAATTCGTCATAAACCGCATTCCAAAACTTTTCATGTTTTTCTCCCATTACAACAATTACGCGTTGACTTTTCATATTAAACGCATCCGGCACATATTCGACCGCGCCACGCACAAAGTCAACGACGACACTTTCCATAACCGGCAAAGTTTTATTCAACCCATAAATTGAACGACGGGCTTTTAACATATCTATAAATTTCATCATCTTTTCCCCCTTAATGCCTTTAATTTTAACTTATGTTCTGGCATAACACGATAGGATTCTATAGCCTTTTGAATTGCGCGCATACGCGTCCAAGAATCCAATCTTTCAAAATACGGATAAACCAAATCAAAATGCTTTGCGGCGGCGGTCGCAAAATACCACGCCCGCATCATATTTATATAGTATTCATCCGTTTTTATACCCAAAACCATATCTGCATATTTTATATTGAAATTAGAATCCATAAAATATCGCATCAACGCCAATACGCCGAAACGCACCGTATAGACATGTTTTGACCGAATCCATTTTTTTATATATGGCAAAAGTTTTTCGGTGTTTTTTGCAAAAACCTTTGGCGACATTTGGTCGCATGTTGCCCAGTTATCAACGTATGGCAAAAATTCGTCCACCGCGCTTATCGTCAAATCAAAATCACGAAAGCCCGAAATTATAAATGCATGCAATTGATTTTCTTCGAAATATTTATGTGGCAAAATATGAATAAAATCTTTGTATACGCCGGATTTCAACATATCGCGCGCCATCGCACGCAATTTTGGTGTTCGTACACCAATAAAACAATTTTTATCAACGGTTGGAACAAGTGACGAATTAAAATCCTTGTATACGGCATCCGCCACCGCATACAAGGATTTAATCACATTATTTTTATCTACTGCTGTGGCTGATCGCCCATAAGTTTTTGAAGCCATTCTTTTACCGCCTCTGTATGGTCTTTCTGGGTTTCACCGCCCCGCATACCAAAAGCTTCAAGAACGGTTGCACCACGCGCAATGCGCTTTATCTCGCTAACCGAATCACCCAATCCCGAACTTTCATATGTGGCAAATGGAACAATAACCTTTCCATCAAAATTATTATTTTCCAAGAAAGTATAAACAACCATCGGCATTTTACCCCACCAAATCGGATAGCCCAAGAATATAACATCATAATCCGCAACATTTACGCCCAAATCCACATATTCCGGACGCGCCTCGCTTTCCAATTCGCGCTTTGCCACATATGTTTTGTCGGTCTTGGAATTAGGATACGGAATAACCGGATCTATCCGCGCCGTATCACCACCGACCAAACCTTGTATAGTCGCCGCCAACCGTTCAGTATTCCCCGACTGCGTAAAATATACGACCAAGTTTTCCGCGCGCGCCGCACCAAAGACAAAAAACAACGACAAAACCAAGAATTTCAAGACTTTCATAATTTCTCCTTTCCTTCCACCCATAATCATAGCCAAAAAAGAAATCCCTTTGCAACATGATATTTATAAAAAAATAAATTAAGATTTTACCACAAAAAAACTATCGATAATTTGTTTGCGAACATTCTGACAACAAAAAATATTGATTTATATGTGGGAATTCAGATATTACAAGTCCTGAAATATTCGATTCCAACCATTTTGCTATCAAATGCCGATGACAAAATAAAGATTCTTGTTGCTCACCTTCGCAGCAAATAATAACAGGTAAACCATTACCAAATTTTACAAGCTCATCATAAACAATTTGCGGATTAAGGTTATTTAATATGTGTGTAGTATAATATTTTGTATACCATTTTTGTGCCACCCGTATATTATAGGGGGTTAAAGATTTATGCCATGGCCACCACCACTTAATCATAGGTGCTAAATTTTTAATATATTTTGAATCTTTACAATGCGAATATCCATGAATCCGTCCACCAGAAATAATAACAGGATGTAAACCAACAGCTTTGTAATAGAATAGCAAAGCTTGCGAACCTGCATATCCTGTATATATATTTTGTTGCATATTTATTTTACCACTATCAGCAAACATATGTTAATCCTATTTGAACAACTGTCAATAATATTTCGTGTAAACACTTATGTAGCGTATGTGTAAAAAATTTGAAAAAAATTAACAATTTTGCCCGTCTTCGCCCACTATGTGGGCTACGCCGCGGCACTGAATTTTTCGTTAAAAAACACCGGATTTTACCGGTGTTTTTTGAAAAATTCGTGGTAGCGGCGAAGGGATTCGGACCCCTGACCAAAGGATTATGATTCCTCTGCTCTACCACTGAGCTACGCCGCCATAACACCGCGGTATTATAACAGACAAATTTCCAAATGCAAGAAATTCGTAACCACGCCACCAAAGACAAAAATCACAAACAATTTTACCATTTGAATAATGGCCTAAAATAGTATATAATGCAAAGTCATGAAAAAAGTCGCAATTGTTTTGCTGGCCATTTTAATTCCGATGTTTTCGGCATCCGCCGGCTCGGCAACGCGCAACACATTTACTGGATATTACAAGAATCAAATCGCCTTTAATTTCGGGCAAGGCATCGACAGCGGTTTCCTTTTACCCCCGCCGTTAAAGCCAGTTCCGTTTTACCTGTTGCACCTACAGTATTCCCAGCCGACAACATTTTTCGGCCTGCCCGCGCGCCAATCTATAAACATTGCACAAACAATGGGATTCGGAAAAAAATACGGTTGGAATTGGGAAAAATACACTATTCCAATGGCGTTTCTTTCGGGCGATGTGCGCCTTTCTGAATACAAGAACTTTTATGTATCGGCGGGTGCGGGCGTCGGTATGCAGGCACAACAAAACGAACGACTTGGTGCAAAGTTGATATTTGAATTTAAACTAACCGGCGGATATCATATAAATGATAATTGGGGACTTGAACTGTCTATGCACCACTTTTCAAACGGGAACACCGCCGAAGAAAATTACTCTTACGCCTTTTATGGCCTTGGCGTGACATATAGTTTCTAGTAAACTCTACCACTCTACCGCTTTGCCACCATGTGCGACGATATATTCATTTGCTTTACTAAAATGTTTACAACCGAAAAACCCGCGATATGCCGAAAGCGGTGATGGATGCACACTTTTTAAAACCAAATTTTTTGTCGCGTCCACAAATTCCGCTTTGCGCTGGGCATAACTTCCCCACAACATATAAACCAAACCTTCGCGATTGGAAAGCACGCGAATCACCGCATCGGTAAATTGTTCCCAACCACGACCCGCGTGCGATGCCGCCAAATGCGCCGCCACCGTCAGTGTTGAATTTAACAGTAATACCCCCTGACGCGCCCAATTTGTTAAATCACCATGCGTTTGTGACGCACGCCCCAAATCCGATTCGATTTCTTTATAGATATTGACAAGCGACGGTGGCAAAGTAACCCCGTCCGGCACAGAAAAACAAAGACCATGCGCCTGACCCGGTTCATGATATGGGTCTTGGCCAATAATCACAACACGCACAGATTCAAACGGACACAAATTAAACGCATTAAATATATTTTTTGCCGCGGGATAAATCTTTTTCCCCGCCAAGTATTCACCGCGTACAAAATCGGTCAGTTTGATAAAATAATCTTTATCAAATTCGTCCGCCAAAACCCGTTTCCAAGATTCTTCGATTTTTACATCCATGCGCATTCCCCTTATAACTTTATTAACCCAATTTGACAAGACTTCCACAATACTACATCAATATACCCGCGCGGTAAATTTGTTTCACGAACCAACCGCGCAAACATATCATCACATGCGCGCTTTATTTCCGGTGTCAATTCGTCTGTACGGCGGATTCCGGCGTATAGCGCACCAAGACGCCGAATCCAAACATCATATTTTACCACATCAATACCCAAATTTCGTGCCAAATGATTTGCAGTTATTTTTCCAATATGTGGCAATTTCGAAAGATAATCAAGTCGCGCAGAATCGTCGGCACAATTATAAAACCCATCGCAAAGTTGCGCACGATTTTCCCAAATTTTGCAAATCGCGGATACTTTGTTTTTGTTATGAAACATTTGAAACAGCGCATCAAAATCCGCACCATTTTTATAAATATATTCCATAATATCTTTATGAATTCGCTTTGCGGTTTTTTGTGAAAACCCACCCGCCAAAATCACATAGGCACACATGTCTGCAAATTCGTTGGCCGAAAAACGCCGCGGTCGCGATAACATTTCACGAATTTCATCAAAAGATTGGGCGTCACTGTCCGCGCCCAAATCTTTTATTTTCTTTTCTAAATCAAAAAACCACGCGGCTGTGAACATTTTTACCTTCCTCTGCTTTGTCCACGCGATAAATTTGCAACATCAGGTCCAAAAGAAGGTATTCGAACTATTTGTCCTTTCTTATTTTGAACACAAACCGTATCTATTCGATAAACATCTTTTCCATCACAAAAAACGAAATTAAAATTTCCCCCTGTCAATAAACACCCACAAAACAAAACATTTTGCATCCATGTCTTATTTCGCATATTAAAATACGCACGAATATCAGAAAGAGAAAAATTCAAATAATAATTACCAAAACGTGGATGAGAATGCCCGTGCGCAACAACTTTATTTTCTTCACGTCTTGCCCCCAAAGCAAAATCCGAAACATTATGCGCCAGTTTTTGTGAAAAATTAGATTCATGTGGATTATCGCCAACACTTGCATCCGCATCAATATCATCAAAAACAAACATAGCATTATCTGTATCAAGCCAACCATAAAGAATAAACGGTACTTCAAATCCATGAAAATTTGTTGCACCAACAATCAGCTTCAATGTTTCATATACTTCTTGGCTTAGAACAACAGCTCTATCCCTATCAAGATGCGGCAATCGTGCATTATCAATAACACTGTTTTCGCCCGCACGCAAAATAATTCGCGATTTCATTTTTTCTAAAACAGAATCCACTGTGCCATCCATATTATACATCCAAATTTGCGTCCAGTGCGTTTTCAACAATAAAGTCGCGCCGCGGTTCAACAACATCACCCATCAACATAGAAACCACCGCATCGGCTTGGGATGCATCGTTCACCGTCACCTGGAACAGCGACCGATGATTTGGATCCATCGTGGTTTCCCACAACTGTTCCGCGTTCATTTCACCAAGACCCTTGTACCGTTGAATCTTTAATCCATTTTTCGCATATTCAAACGCGGTATTCAACAAATTAAACGCGCCCCAAATCTTTTGTGACTTTGATTTTACGGTAAGCACCGTTGGCGCCGCGAAAGTTTCCATCAATTCTTCACGTCCCGCCATGCGCCGCCATGCGCCGATTTCCGCAGAATTTAATTTTTCGCGCGACAACAAATAACTTTCCGTCACACTACGCAAAGTCCGCGTAATTGTAATTCCCGCTTCATTTGCCGACACATGCCACCCGCGTTCGAACTCTAATTCCTGGGCATCCAGCATTTTTGCCGCCGCCGCACAATTTTCTGCCGATTCATCATCAAACACGCGATTTAGTGCCAATGCCTCGACAAACCGCAGTGGCATAATGTGATTCAGTGGTTGCAAAACATTTCGCATATCCAACACCAAATCCAACAGTCGTTTCAAATCCGCACCCGAAATTTGTGTCCCAGACGCAATTTGCACAACGCCGTCGGTCGCCAATTGGTCCATTAAATAGTCGTCCATTTCACGCTGATTCTGTAAATAAATCTGTTGTTTACCACGCGTTACGCCGTATAGCGGCGGTTTCGCGACATATATATATCCGCGCTGAATCGCCTCTGGCATATGGCGATAGAAAAACGTCATCAATAATGTTTGAATATGTTGTCCGTCGACATCGGCATCGGTCATGATAATAATTTTATGATAGCGCATTTTTTCGATATCAAAATCGTCTTTGCCGATACCCGCGCCCATTGTCGTAATCAACGCGCCAATCGTATCCGAAGAAAGCATACGGTCAAACCGTACGCGTTCAACATTCAAAATCTTTCCGCGCAGTGGCAAAATCGCCTGGGTCTTTCTGTCACGGCCCTGCTTTGCGGTACCGCCCGCCGAATCTCCTTCGACAATAAACAGTTCGCATTTTGCCGGATCGCGTTCACTGCACCCCGCAAGTTTCCCCGGAAGCCCCCCCAGTTCCGGTCCGGTCTTTTTTCGCGAAAGTTCACGCGCTTTGCGTGCCGCTTCACGCGCGGTCGCAGCCTCTAAAATCTTATCAATAATAAGTTTTGCGGTCGCCGGATTTTCTTCCAAATACTGATACAACAATTCCGAAGTCGTATTTTCAACAATTGGTCGAACTTCACTGGACACCAATTTATCCTTGGTCTGGGAACCGAATTTCGGGTCTGGAATTTTTACACTGATGATACTGGTAAGTCCTTCGCGGAAATCTTCGCCCGAAAGGTTGATATCTTTCTTGGTATTTTGTTCGGCAATGTATTTATTGATTGCCCGCGTAAGTCCCGCACGAAATCCCGCCAAGTGCGTTCCACCATCGCGATTTGGTATATTATTCGTAAAGCACAACGATGTTTCGGTATATGCCGTCGTCCATTGCAGAACAATTTCAATATATGAATCATCAATGGTCTTTATCATTTGAATAGGGTCGCGGTTCAATAATTCTTTGGATTTATCCAAATATGTTGCAAACCCCGCCAATCCATCGGTTGAATGGAATTCGCGTTCTTTCTTTTCCCCGCCACGCAAATCTTCCAAAACAATCCGCACATTGGCATTAAGGTAAGATTGTTCACGCAACCAATTTTCAAGCGTATCAAAATTAAAATCAATTGACGCAAAAGTTTCCGCGGACGGGAAAAAAGTAACCTCGGTCCCATGTTCATGACCGGTTTTATTTTCCGTAATTTTCAAATCCATTGTCGGCACACCATCGGCAAAGGACATTTCCGCCTGTTTATCCCCACGCCAAACCCGAACATTTAACCATTTTGAAAGTGCGTTTACAACCGACACACCGACACCATGCAAACCACCGGAAACCTTGTACGCACCGTTACCTTCGTTATCAAATTTACCACCCGCGTGCAATTCACACATAATAAGTTCCAATGCACTGCGCCCGGTTTCATGGTTTATATCAAACGGCATACCACGACCATTATCGCGAATTGTCACACTGCCATCGGCATTAAGCGAAACAAAGACCGTATCGGCATAACCCGCCATGGCTTCGTCAATAGAATTATTTACAACTTCGTAAATCATGTGGTGCAGACCGGACCCGCCCTCGCCCACGTCGCCGATATACATTCCGGGACGTTTTTTAACCGCCTCCAGCCCCTTTAAAACCTTAATAGAATCACCGGTATATTCATTATTGACTGTCATTAAAAAATCCTTTCTTTTTTGTATGCAAAACATAGCATTTTATGGTATAATTATCAAGTAAAAATAGCAAAAATAAAGGGAAATCAGGTCTTGACAAAACACCGGACAAAAACATAGTATGTGGAAAAGGATAAAAAATGAAATTCAAATTACTGTATTTTGGTGAAATTTTAATCAACCCGAAAAAGCGGGCACAACATGTATCTGACATTCGTATGCAATTTCACCCGCAACTTAAAAAATTGCTTGAACACCAACCTTGGGATAATTTGACACAATATATGGGACCAAATGCACAAAAAAGCCCAATTATCACCCGTCATGTCGGCGGTATAGATTGGAATCCAATTATCACACCAAAATTAAAACTTATTGCGGAATTAGACATCCAAATGCTGCATCCGGAAATTATCGGTGTTCCGCGTTCAGATATCGACAACCGCATCAAGACATTGTTTGATGGATTGCGCTGTCCACAAAACGAACACGAAATTGGACAAAATGTTCCACGGGACGCGGGCCCAATTTATACATTACTGGACGACGACCATTTGATAACAAAAATCTCGGTAAACACAAGCCACTTGCTATCGACCCATATGTTCGACCAAAAATTGGTAAAAACAAGTCCGGATTGCGTATTTTTAATGATTGATGTCAACCTGCGCGTTGCAGAGGGAACTTTGGAAAACCTGCCATTTATGGTCTAGCGTTTCGCCAACACTTCCCCAGATAACATATTTACCAAACCGACAAATTCATCGGCTGATATTTTATAGCCAGGGTTCTTCGCAAAAAAATCCAATATCGCGGTGTATAAAGGTTTATCCATCTTTTTCTCCTTTGAAGATTGAAAATAAAAAACGGTTGGATGTTCACGACTATTGACATCAGAAAATAGCAGGTCTTATTCATTTATTTATTCGACCCCATCCAACCTTTGGCCGGATGTTTTTTGTCATCGCTGACACTGATGTCAAAATTTGCGCTAGGTCGTGATACCCGATTGGTGAAACACTCTCATTCATCAACAAAGGGATAATA
>JAZLCM010000089.1:0-16427 GCA_045614245.1 Candidatus Enterousia sp. | reverse complement strand
TTATCTTATAATGATAATCGTTCTTGTTTTCATCATGGGCGCAGTTTAGTATACAAAAGACCATTTTTCAAGTATTTTTTATTTCAATCGCGATATTGCAAAAGCCCACGCTTTTTTGCGTGGGCTAACAAAATTTTGTGGTGCCGGTGATAGGACTTGAACCTACGACCCCCTCATTACGAATGAGATGCTCTACCAACTGAGCTACACCGGCGTTCTGTGACACACACTTTACATGACTATATTTCGATTTTCAAGTGTTTTGATTTTATTTTTGTGGCCCGTGCTGTGCTTTATATACACTTATTACAAAACCACCAAAATCAATTAGTTTTACCGGATTTTTCAATACATCTACTAACGGATTCATGTATTTTGGGTCGGCCATAAATTCGGTTTTTACCGTTGTTACGACTATCGTATTTAGTATGCTTAGATCATACGCCGCTTTCAATATTGTTGGGCCACCAATCAGAATTGCATCGTCACGATAAACCTGGTTCAGCGCAACGAGTGAGTTCTGACCCGTTTTTTCCGCCACAATAAATTTGCGAGCGGGGTCGGCAAGCATTTTCTGTGGTAACAGTTTGTAAGTTTTGTTTGAACATACACATACACCACTATCGAATACCGTTAACAAACTGAATATTTTTTTATCCAACCCAGGTGTCCACGACATGTCATCTTCCGGGCCGCGCGCCATATAATTATTAGAAGATTCTGCAAATATTGCTTTCATTTTACACTCCTTCTTGTTTATATCATAATAAATGTTGCCGCGGAAGTTGCAATAAAAAAATGATTTTTCTAGAAAAAAATAAAATCTGTAACTTTAAATGCCGGCTTTTTTGTATAAAAATTACAAAAAAGCCGGCATTGCCGGCCAAAATGATAAAAATGTTCAAAAATGCCGGTAAATTACTTGTCACGGACTTTTGCCGGACATTTCTTTTCGACCGCCGCGATTATATCGCTGTGCAGTTTTGCCAAATCGCTTTCCGACATTTTTTCACGTGGGGTGTATGTAATCGTAAACGCAACAGACTTTTTGCCATCCGGCATTTCAAACGAATCGAATACAACCGCACTGGATATCGGGTTAGTTGCATACCGCGCCGCCGCGACCAAATCCGCCGCCGGGAAATCAACCGGCACAACAAATGCAAAATCGCGCGTTATCGGTTGGAATTCGCCCATAGTAATCGGTTTGCGCGGTAAAACCCGTCGTGGCAAATTATCGATGTTATCAATAATACCGATAACCACATTTGTTTTGATTTTCAATTTCTTGGCAACCATCGGATGCAATTCGCCAAATTCGCCAAGTTTCTTTTTACCCTGCATAATACGACCATAGCGATATGGATGCGCCCAACGCGGTGGGTTGTCCGTTTCAATCGTAAAGTTTTGACCGTTCAGCATCGATACAATATCTGCCTTGACATCATATATATCTACACCGCGATTGCGCTTTTGCCAATGTTTTGGTGACGTCACGCCGGTGCGAACTATACAAATTTCGGTATGTTGTTCGTTTGGGTTCTCGCCATCGAAAACCGTTCCCATTTCAAACAAATTCAAATCTGGGTATCCACGTTTTTCATTTTCAGAAACCGCGTTCAACAAAATACCAAGCAACGAATTTCGCGCCGTATCAAAATCCGCAATAATAGGATTTGCCACATATACAGACGATTTATCCGAAAGTAATTCTTCGACCCACGAATTTCCAAATCCATATGAACGACATTCATTTAGACCGCGTGCGGCAAGTTTTTTCTTTGTGAACAAGCCAAAATTATCCCCGCGCACCGCATCACCGGTTGTATGCGTGTCGTTTTGTGCGATTTTATCATATCCATAAATACGAATTAAATCAGCGACCACCGTTTCGGGGATTTGAACATCTACACGTGAATTTGGCGCGATTATTTTCCATTTCTTTCCGGTAAAACTCCCCGTATAGCCAAGTTTCTTTAATATCTTTTCCATTTCCGCCGGCGACATTTCTATACCGGTTTTTTTCGCAAAAATATCCGGGGAAAATTCGATTTCCGGATTCATCGGTGTATCAATACCCGCGGCATAAAAGCCCGCAACCGTACCACCACACGCATCGGTAATAATTTTAACCGTACACATTAACGCAGGTCCAGTTATTGTTGGGTCAATTCCGCGTTCATAACGATACGACGCGTCCGTTGATATACCAAGTCGCTTTGAAGTTTTGCGAACACAGACTGGGTCAAAGTATGCACTTTCCAAAATTATGTTCTTTGTCTTATCATGTGTACAACCGCGCGCACCGCCGACCACACCCGCCAGTGCAAGGATACCATCATCATCTGTAATAACTATATCATTGCTTTCCAATTTGTGTGTGTTTCCAAACAGGTCGGTAAATTCTTCGCCGCGGTGCGCCAAGCGCACAGTTATATCGCCATGAATTTCGTCCGCATCAAAACAATGCATTGGTTGCGCCATGTCATAACAAATGTAATTCGTCGCATCGATTGGTGCGTTTTTCGGATTTATTCCAATTGCGCGTAGGCGTGACGCTATGGTTGGATTACTTTGCACCATCTTTATATTATGAATTTCTGCAAGTTTATATGCCCGACATTTATCTGTTTTAATGTTCACTTTGCGCGCCTTGCCCGAAACCTTGAACAATTCGTCGTGCGGTTCAATGTATTCACCCGCACCCGCCGCAGAAAGGTCACGCGCGACACCGCGCACAGACAAATAATCCGGCCGATTTGGTGTTATACCCGCATCAAATACAGTTGGGCAATCAACAACCGGCGAACCAATTTTGGTATCATCGGGCAATTCGATAATGCCAGTATCATCGTCATTTACCCCAAGTTCTTCACCACTGCACATCATTCCATCTGAAACAACTCCGCGCAACTTACCACTTTGTATTTCATGACCTTGGATAACACAGCCCGGACGTGCCAATGCAGAAATCATACCAACACGCACATTGGGCGCACCACATACAACCCGGCGTAAATTTTCAGAACCATCGTCAACCATTAAGACATGCAGATGGTCGCTGTTTTCATGCGGTTTACATTCAACAATTTTTGCGGCAATCGGGGGCAGGGGGGCGATTAAATCTTCGACCTCTAGCCCGCTGTGCGTAAGTGTATCCGCAATTTCCGTCGCGGAAAGTTTTGTTTTTAAATAATCTTTTAACCAATCAAAAGTCCATTTCATTTTTGCACCTTTTTATTAGAAACCTGTACTTTTCAACCAACGAACATCGTTGCCATACAAATCGCGCAAATCCGGCAAGTTATATTTCAACATTGCAAGTCTGTCCAAACCGAAACCAAACGCAAAACCCTGGTATTTTTCCGGGTTAACACCGCAATTACGCAAAACATTTGGATGAACCATTCCCGCACCCATCATTTCAAGCCAACGGTCGCCATTCCACTTCATATCAACCTCTATACTGGGGTCGGTAAAAGGAAAGTACGACGGACGAATGCGCAATTCAACATTGCTAAGCCCAAAGAACCGTTTGAAAAATGCCCTTATGTCCCCAATTAAATCGGAAAGTGTTACATTTTTATCTATGTATAAACCTTCAACCTGACCAAACATTGGACCATGGGTTGCGTCCATTTCTTTACGATATGTTGAACCGGTTGCAAACATCTTAATCGGGACACCATCTGTTTCCATCGCACGAATCTGAATCGCCGATGTTTGTGTGCGCATAACATTACCGTTTTTCAAAAAGAAAGTATCTTGCATGTCACGCGCAGGGTGATGTGCCGGAGTATTTAATGCGGTAAAGTTATGCCAATCATCTTCGATTTCTGGTCCTGTATAACGCGTATAACCGAACGATTCCAAGATTTCAGATATTTCGGATAATGCCATCGTCAACGGGTGCAAAGTTCCGCGGTTTTCGGGTTCGGCGTCCAGTGTTACATCCAACTTTTGTGTGGCAAGTGCCGCGTTTAATTCCGCCGCCTCGATCTCTGATTGGCGTATTTTAAACAACTCACGCAATTCCGCGTTTTCGCGATTCAATTCCGCGCGCGCATCATTATCCAGATTTTTCATATCTTTCAATCGTGCGGTCATTGTACCATTTTTGCCGAACACAGATGTATAAAGTTCCTGGAGTTCATTCAAAGATTTTATTTCTTTTATTTTTTTCTGTATCATATCCGTTACCTTTTAATAAATATGGGGTCGCATGTCGCGGCCCCATAATCATAAACAAAAAACAATTCGCCGCCAAGGGTTTTTATTTATCCCCTGCATTAAATCGTTTTGCAGTTTCAATCAATTTTGCAAAATTTGCGTCACCAACATACGCCATTTCCGCCAAAACCTTGCGGTCAAGTTCAATTCCCGCCTTGCGCAGGCCGTTCATAAACTGGCTGTATGTAATACCGGATGGACGCACCGCGGCATTGATACGAACAATCCACAAAGAACGGAAATCGCGTTTTTTAGTGCGACGGTCGCGATATGCATACTGACCCGCCTTTTCAGATTTTTCACGCGCGGCACGATATGTGCTGCTGTGCCGACCAAGGAACCCTTTGGCCCTTGCCAGAATTTTATTGTGTTTTTGACGAACCGTTGTTCCACGTTTTACCCTTGCCATTTTATACCCCCATTATTTCAAACCATACGGTGCCAGGATTTTAGCCTGACCCACCATGTTATCATTTAAATACTGCGGCTTTGACCCGGCGTTATTTGCACGCGCAGATTTTTTACGCAGAAGTTTTTTGTGGGCATTCCGGCGAACGTTAATTTTACCGGTTGCGGTCATTTTTGCACGCTTTTTCAAGTATGACTTTGTTTTTAATTTTGGCATTTTAACCTCTTTTTTCTTATTATCCTGATGGCAATGCCTTTGCCATTTCGGACTGTTTGCTTCGCGATTATGACACAAATAATGCAAAAATCAAGTTTTTATTGAATAATCATTTTTTTCTGTTTAAACTTGCCACGACATGAGTTCTAAAAAAGTATCTTCCAGATTGCGCACTATTGTAAAAGCGTTGGTTTTGGGGTGTTTTATCCCCGTGTTCGTTATATATATCATTGTTGCGCGACCGGATTTTAAGTTCGTGAACGGTATTGCACATATCGCTTTTCCGGTGTTTAACGCGATTGGTGATGCGGTGACGTGGCCTTTTCGTGCGGGCGGGAAAATAATAAAAAGGATTCATAGGGTTTCAGTGTTAGAGGAAGAAAATAACGAATTGCGCGCAAAACTTGCCGTGGCACTTGCCAAGCAAACAGATTGTGATATCGCGATACTTGAAAACAAAAAACTTATTCGTGAATTGGGCGTCGCAAGAAATACAGACTATGAAACAATCATTGCCGATGTTATGTATGATAATTCTGCGGTACACCATGAAACTTTTATGATAAATCGTGGTGCCACCGATGGGGTTGAACCAGGAATGGTGGTCATTTCTTTTGAAAACAAAATGGTCGGAACAGTAATTGATTCTGGAATGCATTTTGCACGTGTACGATCATTGATTGATTCAGGGACTAATATCGCGGTGCGTATTGCCGGGTCCGAAGTATACGGATTTTTGCGTGGGGACGGGTCAAACAACCCAACCGTTGGATTTTTTAGTGATCATAAATTCCAAGGTGCGCCGGGCGTAAAATTACTTACCAGTAATATAAGTGGTGTTTTGCCCCCAGGTATATATGTCGGCGAAATGAAAAATGAATCCGAGGCAGATGTTGAATTACCGTGGAACGTGTCGCGTGTTATCGTATTGAAATTTACTGGCGAAAATGGCGAATATCAATGAAGCAAACAATTATAAAATATTTACGAATTGCTTTTCCTTTCTTGGTCACGGTTGCGTTGTGGCGTTTGTCTTGTCCATGGATTAATCCGGCGGGAATTCTTTGTATTATACCGATTTTTTATTGTTCTTTTATAAGACCTGTACCTTATTTTGTGCCGTTTGCTTTACTTATGTGTTTTTTGCTTGATTATAAATTTGGATCGATTTTTATGTGGACAATGTATTATTGTTTTGTTTACGCAATCATGAATTTGCAAACTGTTGTCGATTTAACACATACAAGGAAATCCGGCGTATACGCCTTTATGGCTTTTTTAGGACCAATAGTTTTGTTCATGATGGCACAATATATAAGTTGGATAAATTTGTTTTATGGAATTGTCATATTTGTAATCACATGTATAATGTATATTCCTATGGTTGTGACGATTAAGGTGGCTCAAAATGATTGACAGTGAAATATCTAAACAATTTGACCGCCGAAGTGCATTATTCCTTACTGGGGGTATGATTCTTACATCCGTATTAGTTTTGCGCATGTTGCAGATGCAGGTTTTTAATTATCGTGGTTATAAGAAAAAAAGTGAAAATAATTCGTTTAGAATTCGAATCGACATGCCTCAGCGTGGTAAAATTTTATCGCGCAGTGGTGCACCAATATCACATGACGCACCAATTTATCGGTTATATATTATTCCCGAAGAAACTGATGATTTAGATGGACTTGTTAATACCGTATCGCGTGAATTGAACCTTTCGGAAAAGCGTGTGGCAACAATTTGGAAACACATAAAAAAACAACCAAAATTTCAACCGGTACTTGTAAGTGAAAATACAAATTGGGATGTACTTGCGGGGATTCAGGCAAAAAACCTTGCCGGATTACATATCCAAGATGGTTTTGCGCGTGTATATGAAATGGGACCTGCGGGTGCACAGATTTTTGGATATGTCGGCGCGCCCGATAAACCGGTTGCAAACACACCTTTTTATACACGCGGGATTACAGGATTGGAAAAAGTGTTTAACGAAAGCCTTGCCGGTATCCCGGGAAAAACAGTTATGATAACAAATGCCGTTGGTCGTATTACGGGCGAAGATAAAACAAAATATGAACAACCGGTTACCGGGCAAAATATTCAAACAACGATAAATGAATCTGCACAAAGAACTTTGTATGATTCGCTAACACTTTATAAGTCTGGGTGTGGTGTTGCGTTGGACATTGAAACAGGTGATATTTTGGCCATGGCGTCTACACCAAGTTTTGACCCAAATAATTTTTCGGGTGACGATGCCGAAGAATATATTGCGGGTCTGCGTAATAATTTTGCAAAACCTTTTATGAATAAAGTGTTCGAAGGTCTTTATCCGCCCGGTTCTACATTTAAAATGGTCGTTGCACTTGCAGGGTTGGAATCCGGCGCAATTACACCAACTGAAACGATTTTTTGTCCCGGACATTGGGACTATGGCGACCGACGTTATCATTGTTGGGAACATCACGGACATGGTCATGTAAATGTTGTTGGGGCATTAAAACATTCTTGTGATATATATTTTTATCAAATGGCGTTACGCATCGGTATTGACGCAATTAAACAGATGGCTATACGTTTGGGACTTACTGAAAAATATATCGAAGATATTATAACAAAACAAATGACCGGAATTATTCCGGACAGAAAGTGGAAAGAAACAAACATCGGTTCAAATTGGGTTCATGGCGATACGGTTATTTCTGGGATTGGTCAGGGTTTTATACTTGTGAATTGTATGCAACTTGCCGTTATGATGGCGCGGGTCGCTTCAAACAAAAGGGTTGTTCCGCGATTTATAAAATCCAATAAAAAACCAAAATTTGAAAGTATAGGTATTCAGAAAAAAAACTTGAATTATGTTTTAAATGGGCTAGAAGAAGTTCTTAAACCCGGTGGAACCGCCGCGGGCAGTGCGATAAATGTTGATGGGGCAAAGATGGGCGGGAAAACCGGAACATCCCAAGTGCGCAGTATTTCCAAAGCGGAACGCATGTCGGGTGTACTTACGAACGAACAACTTGAATGGCATATGCGAAATCATGGGCTTTTTGTTGGGTACGCACCAACAAATAACCCGAAATACGCTGTATGCGTAATTACTGAACATTCGGGTTCCAGTGGTTCCGCCGCACGCAGCGTCGCCGCAGTTATGAAGGATTTATTAAAAAAATGACAAGACAGACACGTGTTTCAAACGCAAATATGATGAGTTTTTCTGAAAAACTTGGTCGTTTTTCGTGGGCAATGTTTATACCAATGTGTCTTATCTTGGTATTTTCAGAACTTACACTTTATTCCGCCGGCGGTGGTTCGTGGCATCCGTTTGCTTTGTCACAATTGATGAAAATAATCCTTGGATTTGGGTTGTTTTTCCTTGCGGCATTTACAAATATAAAACTTTGGATTAAATCGGCGTATGGAATATACGCGGTCGCAACAATTTTGATTATTTTAGTGACATTTGTTGGACATACGGGTATGGGCGCACAACGTTGGTTAAACCTTGGGTTCATGCATATTCAACCGTCCGAACTATTTAAAATGGCACTTGTTTTGGTTCTTGCGCGATATTTCGCATGGATGAATTCGGTCGAATTAAACCAGTTTAAAAATTATATTGTTCCATTTTTATTGATGCTGTTCCCGTTTGGACTTATTGTTATGCAACCTGATTTGGGGACGGCGCTTTCAATCGCGATGATCACTATTGGAATGTTTTATATCGTCGGCGCGAACAGAAAGTGGTTTATCATCGGTGCAATTTTGGCGGTTATGGCGGCACCGGTCGTTTGGTTTGGTGGACTGCATCAATACCAACGCGAAAGAATTATAACTTTTTTAGATTCCGACCACGATGCCCAAGGTGCCGGATATCAAATAAACCAGGCAAAAATCGCATTCGGCAGTGGCGGCATAATTGGCAAAGGGTACATGAAAGGTTCACAATCCCAGCAATCTTTTTTACCAGAAAAACAGACTGATTTTATATTCACAATGCTTGGCGAAGAATTTGGATTTTTGGGCGCAATGACGATACTTTTAATTTATACTTTTATAATTATAGTTTTGTTTTGGGCGGCAAAAACATGTCGAAATCGGTTTGGCCAATTGGTGTGTTTTGGTTTTATGTTGAACTTTTTTATTTATTACTTTATAAATATATCCATGGTTTTGGGGCTTGTACCGACCGTGGGTGTGCCTTTACCATTGATGTCATTTGGCGGCAGCAGTTTATTGTCGTTAATGTTCGGCTTTGGACTATGCCAAAATGCACATATACACAAAGACCAACAATTATCTGCCAAAGGAAACTGATATGAACTTACTTATTGTTGAATCACCATCAAAGGCAAAAACAATTGAAAAATATCTTGGGCGCGGGTGGCGCGTTATCGCGTCGGTTGGGCATGTTCGCGACCTTGTTCCCGAAAACGGCAGTGTTGATACCGAACATGATTTTGCGATGCGGTGGCAAATTATGCCGGGCAAAGAAAAACAAATAAAACTTATTACCGACGAAGTAAAAAAGGCGGATGCGGTTTACCTTGCGTCCGATCCTGACCGCGAAGGAGAAGCAATTGCGTGGCATATTTTGGATATTTTAAATTCAAAAAAATTGATTGGAAAAACACCCGTATATCGTGTCGCATTTCATGAAATTACAAAAAATGCGGTGATGGACGCCATAAAAAATCCGCGTGAAATTGATTCGGATTTGGTTGATGCGTATTTGGTACGGCGCGCGCTTGATTACCTTATTGGGTTTGAAATATCACCATTATTGTGGCGTCGCAATCTTGGTAAATCCGCGGGTCGTGTGCAATCTGTTGCGGTAAAATTGGTTGTTGACCGCGAACGTGAAATTGAAAACTTTGTTGCAACAGAATACTGGTCAATCGGTGCAAAATGCAATTTTAATAAAAAGTCTTTTAATGCCGGACTTTCATATTTTGGTGATAAAAAAATTGAAAAGATGACATTAAAAAATTCGTCCGATGTTGATGCAATTTTATCAAAACTTAAAACGCCTGTATACGCCGGAATTAGCCGTATAGACAAGAAAAAAGTATCACACAAACCGTACGCACCTTTTACCACAAGTACATTACAACAAGAAGCTGCACGCAAACTTTATTTTTCATCAAAGAAAACTATGTCGGTTGCACAGAAACTTTATGAAAATGGTTTTATTACATATATGCGAACCGACGCGACAAATCTTTCGGTCGAGGCGGTAAATGAAATTCGTAACTTTATCGCAAAAAATTATGGTGATAAATTTTTACCCACGTCCCCGAATATATATGTGACCAAATCAAAAAATGCCCAAGAAGCACACGAAGCAATTCGTCCAACACATTTTAAAAATGCGGAACATGAACTTGATGGCGATGAAAAGAAACTTTATGACTTGATATGGAAACGCACAATTGCATGTCAAATGACAAATGCAGAATTTGATTCTGTGTCCGTTGATATTTTGACCGATGATAAAGTTGCAACTTTCCATACGGTTGGAACAACGCGGACTTTCGATGGTTTTATGGCGGTGTATGTTGAAGATAAAGATGATAATGATGACGAAGAAAATGAAAAATTGCCGGCAATGGCCGTTGGCGACAAAATAACCATTTCTGAAATCAAACCCGAACAACATTTTACACAACCGCCGGCACGTTATACCGAAGCGTCACTTGTGAAAAAAATGGAAGAACTTGGTATAGGTCGCCCGTCAACATATGCAACGATTATGTCAACTATTGTGGACAGAAAATATGTTGAACAGGATAAACAGCGGCGTTTTCATCCTACATCCGGCGGATGGGTGATTGCGGCGTATTTGGCAAAGTATTTTACCGATTTGGTTGATGTTAACTTTACCGCAAAAACCGAAGATACTTTGGACGATGTTTCAAATGGCAAAGTAAATAAAATTTCCGCATTAAATGATTTTTGGGGCGATACAAAGCAAATGATTTCCGGCGCGCGCGATGTAAAAACAACCGATATTATCGATGAAATAAATGCTTTTATGATGAAGCATATGTTTGCCGATGGTAATAATAAATGTCCAAAATGTGGCGGGAAATTGGGTATAAAACTTTCAAAGTTTGGGCCGTTTATTGGTTGTGAAAATTATCCAACATGTGATTATACCGCACGCATGACCCCAAATGATGCAACAGAAAAATCGCAAACCAAAACAGAACCAAAAGATTTGGGTAATGGAATATCTTTCCGTATTGGGCGATTTGGGCCATATGTAACGGATGGCAAGAAAAATGCCGCGGCAAAAAAATATACTGCGGATACGATAACACTTGAAATTGCAAATGAATTGCTGGCGGGCGGAAAACAAAAGGTTGAACCAATTGAGATTGGAAAAAATCCCGCAACCGATAAAATGATTTATTTCTATCCAACCGGTCGTTATGGCGCGTATATTTCGTCTAACAAAGTCAATGTCAGTGTCAAAGAACAACCGGATTTAGAAACTGCAATAGATTTGATAAATAACAAGAAACCAACGAAAAGGTTTCGTAAAAAGTAATGACAAAATATGACAATAATTTTACCGACCAATTGCGTGAACGACTTTCGATTGTCGATGTTGTGTCGCGGCGTGTACCACTTGTTAAAAAAGGTCAAAATTATTGGGGATGTTGCCCGTTTCATAATGAAAAAACTCCGTCGTTTTCCGTCAATGAAGACAAGGGTTTTTTTCACTGTTTCGGTTGCGGAAAACATGGCGATATTATTTCGTTTGTTATGGAATCTGAACATGTTGATTTTCGCGCGGCGATTGCGGAACTTGCCGATATGGCGGGATTAAAGTTGCCGGAATATAAACAAAAAACAAAACAACAAATTGATGCGGAAGAATCATATATTACTATTACCGCGGCGGCGGCAAAATTGTACGCAGAAAAACTTTTTACACCCGATGGTGTGCATGCGCTTTCATATATTCGCGGTCGTGGGTTTAGTGATGATATGATAAAAAAATATGGCATTGGATACGCGCCAAAAAACAATATCATTTCAAATAAATTTGTAAATGTGCACCAAGACAAACTTGTTGCGACCGGTCTTGTGCGGCGCGGTGAATATGGAAATTATGATTTTTTTCGCGACAAATTGATGTTTCCAATTTTTAATGCACGTGGGCAAATCGTTGCATTTTCGGGCCGTTCGCTGGATGGATCCGAACCTAAATATATAAACACGACAGATACAGAAATGTTTCATAAACGACAAACTCTGTTCGGTTTTAATTTTGCACGCGAAGCAATTCATCGTGCAAATCGCGCAATTATTGTCGAAGGTCAAATTGATGCAATTCAAATGCAATGTCATGGTTTTGGTGAAACGGTTGCGCCACTTGGGACCGCACTTACCGAAGATCATATTGCAATTTTATGTAAAGCAAATCGAAACATTGTTTTTTGTTTTGATGGTGACGGGGCAGGGCAGAAAGCCGCCGCCCGCGCATGCGGAATAATTATGCCTTTTTTGCGTGATAATTCCGATGTCCGTTTCGCCTTTGTCACCGGTGGTAAAGACCCGGATGAAATTTTGCGTAATGGAAAACCCGACGATATGAAAAAAATTATTGATTCGGCAATTCCATTGGTTGATTTTTTATGGAACATTGCGAATAAAAATTATTTGGTTAATACACCGGCGGGAAAGGTTCAGGCGGAAAAATTTTTAAAATCACAACTTGATAAAATTACGGATAAATTATTGCGTGCCGAATATGAACACGAATATGATTCAAGAAAATTTAATAATTGGCATAAATGGAAAAAAAACGCAGAATCTGTGCGTATAGAAGTTCCGGAAATTGATTCTGTTCTTAAAAATACCATTATTTCGATTATAAATAAATATCCCGAACTTGCAGAAAGGTACGGTGATTTTATAAGCAAGTTTAATTTGGATTTTTCTGAAACTGTGCCGGATTCTGAACTTTCGTTTGATGCCGCAGAAAAATACCTTGTTTCATTAAAACTTCAAAAATATATCGAAAGTTTAGAGAAACAAAAATACGATTTAACCGTTCGTGGGTTATCAGGTGAAAATGATGTAAACGAAGAAATCCGCCGTATAGATGATGAATTAAATCGTATGCGTGAAAAATTTGAATTATTAGTGTAAACTATTATTCACACATTTTTAATTCGTGATTATCTTCTTCTTGGTCGATGCGTTTATTACGAATATCTTGGGCGGCACTTATTTTTTGATTTAGTAAAACCAGTTCCGGATGATTTTCCATTTTTTTATAAAAATCATCAAGTAAATCATCTATCCCGGGAATATCATGTGCAAACATTGGCATCACAGAATTCACCGCATTAAATATAGAATTTTTTATATCTGGTTCCATATCTTTCAAAATTGATAAATATGCGTCGATATGTTTTTCTTCGTGTTTTAACACCGCGTTATAAGAACAAGAATTTTCCACATGCGATTTATCAATTTTTACCAAAAAATTTTCGTAACCAACAATAACATCTACACCATTTATAACTATACAATATCCATCATTTTCCGGAACAACATTAAAATCAATTTCATATTTTTCAATAAAACTTGTTTCGGTTAGTCCATGCGTTTTAAATGAAAAATTTTTTCCTTGGTATTCGTCCATAGGATCATCAGATAAAACAACAGTCTTGGTCCATTCAGGATTTTTTATATTTACAAATGGTGTTTTTTTATATTGAACACATTCGTCCGCCATTGTGCAAAATGGAATAAGAATAAAAAATAAAATTTTTTTCAACATATTATATATCGCCTGCGCCTTGCTTTTTAAGGTATTCAGCCACAAAAGCCGAACCAAATTGGCGATACAACTCTTCGGCAAGTAATACCGATGAACGCCCGGATTCAAATAATTTAAGTAAATTTCCAAGTCCACCAAGTTCAGTATTTAAAATCACAGATTCATTATTCACAGGTCTTGATAACAAAACTGCGCGTTTAAGGTTTGGATACGCTTTACCTTGGATAAATGCCATTTCAAGTGGATTCAAATTCCAATGTTCATAATCCGATGCGTCCGCCGCAGGATTTCGGAAAAACATTATTGTTTGTGCCTGGCCACGAACAACATCGCCGATTCCAAGTTTATCCAAAACATTTGCGCGTTGGAACGCGACCATATACGCCTGTCTATTTTTACGACCTTCTTGGAGTCCGGCAATAAAATTATCACGAAACATTTTATTTTCAAGCATAGGTGCGGTTTCATCAATCATGATAAGTGACGGATTTCCACCAGACACAGTTGTGTTATTTATTCTGTGCAATATATATGATATAACCGCCGGCGCCAAAACAGGGTCTTGTAAAATTTCGGTAAAATCAAAAGTTGTAAGACGTGATTGTAAATCAAGCGTATCGGTTTCTTCATTAAATATATCGCCATATTGTAATGGGTCGACCCACTTTTTCAACGCGGCGCGCATTTTACCAGATGATGAAAAACAACTTTCCCACAAATTTTTAAGCATTCTATCTTTATCAACTAAATAGTCGAAATTCACAGAAACCGCGCGCGCAATTTCATCATCAGAAATCGGATCGGATTGTTCAGAAATCATTGATAACCAGCGACGCAAAAATCCACGGTTTCCCGCCGTATCCGGCATTTTAAGTGGATTAAGGTGCGCCAAGAAATTTGTTTCATTTTTTTCTTTGCCTTGCATCGTTATATATTTTCCGCCGGTCGCAAGAGTAAATATTTCTGCACCTTTGTTGCGGTCAAAGAAAAATGCTTTTAACTTTTTATGTCGCATTGATTGCGCAATAAGGAACGAAAATAATGTAGTTTTTCCACCGCCGGTCGGACCGATTGTAAGTGTATGTCCAACCGCCGCTGGTTTATCCGAAACATGGAATTGAAATTGATATGGTGTTCCTTGGGCGGTCGGGAATATAACAAGTGGTCCCGGACCCCAATCAGAATTTGATACACCACGCGGTGCAGATGACATTGGTATACTGATTGCCGCCGCGCGTGATAACATTTTAAATGTTCGTGGAAATGTATCGAACCCGGGAATAACAGAAAACCAAGATACTTTGGTTGCAAAATTTTCTTGGATTGGCGAAACACCAAATGATGCAGATATTTTTTTAAATTCATCAACATATTCTTTTAATTCTTGTTCTGTTTTTCCAAACACCATAAATAAAGGGTAATAATTTACCAGTGTTTGATTCCCAGAAACATTTTCATCCATTACTGATTCCGCACTTGAAATTTGTTCTTCGGTTGAATCATTTTCTTTGGATGCAACACTGCGGCGTAGGCGCATTACAGCCTCTACATCCGCGGCACCCATTAATTTAAAACCGTTCATACAAATCATTTCTGTTTGTATCGTATTCACAGAATCAAAAAAGTCTTCATCTAAATAATCCGGCGCAGCACGAAAAGATATCAGCGCCGCAAAATATTCATAATTACCACTTGTATATTTAACTGTGCCATTTGATAAAAATTCTACATCATCAACCGTTGCGTTTTCTGTTATTTTATCATCACACACAATTGGGGTCGGCTTTGTAATTGGCGAAAGTATTCGACCAAAAAACTTTGCCATATTATCACGCGACTTGTTTTCAAGTACTTGGGGTTTATATGGCGCAAGTATAGATTCAATATAATTTCCATACTGATTTAATTTATCGCGCGCATGCGCACCACGAACAGAAAGTACAACATAATAATTATTTAAAAATATCTTTAAACCTTGGGAATGCCATTTATCGTATATTTTCTGTAACACAGGCTGGTCAAATTCATAGTCTGTATTTTCCGCAACCGCATCACGAATTGTAAAAAATCGCAATATAATATTTTGATCGTGAATTTGGTTAAAAAGTTGCGCGCGTAAATCAAGAAACTTTTCACGTTGTTCGTCTGTCTGCATACTTGTTTGAACACCAGATATAGAATAAACACGAATTAAACAACCATCACTTAGTTCGATTGAATCGTCTGTATAAACAGTCGTAAAAGGTATGTATTCAGAATAATGTTTATATCCAAATTTTGGAAAAACATGTTTTACTATGGTCGGGATATACATCATTAGTATAATAAATACAAAAATGACCGCAACCGCCATGATAGTAAGCGTTGTTGTGTTAGAAAACCCGTTGCCCGCCAAATATTTAAAAAATTCAGGTATCATGCGGCAAGTCTCCGTGGAATTTTGTCTTTTATCATTTTTATCTTGGCAATCAAAATTTGCCCAAGTTGCGGGTCACGTCGCGAATAGTGCGCCAATATAATATGTACCAAGCATACAGATATAATAAGAAATAATGGATTTAAGTAATCGTTTACTTTATCTGGAAAAACAAATATACCGATTGTATACAAAATGATAAAAATAATGAATTGAATCATAAAGTTCAGCACCGCCAAAGTATACGGCACAAAAAACAAATGTGACGGATTCGCCAAAGCTTTTAGCACTTGCTGCTTCATTTTGTGTAAAATCCCCCCTGTGGATATTTTTATTATAACAATTTCAACATT
>JAZLCM010000088.1:0-20602 GCA_045614245.1 Candidatus Enterousia sp. | reverse complement strand
TTTTCGGTTGTTTATTCCAACATCTATGTATATGCGTATGGGGGGTGGAATGAACCTTGGGTTTGCGACAAAGAAAGCGCACTTTGGAGATGAAAAATATTCATCGAAAGATTCATGGAATGTGGTAATCGGGCTTGGGTGGAATATGTCTTCGTATGTCCGTACCGAAATAGAATTCCAGCGATCCGGTTTTAGGTTCCGTGACCTTGCCGGCGAAAATGCTTACTATAATATGTTTAATGGTATGGTGTACTTTGATTTTGCGCGTCGCTATGTGCAAAGTGGTGATATTACCTATCGTCGGACAATTATACCATTTATGGGGATTGGTGCCGGTGTCGGCATGTATGATTTTAGTGGACCGACCGGTGCGGGTGGTCTGGCTGTGGCGATACCACGCGCGGAATTGGGTGTGAATTTTATGTTCACTGATATGATGGGAATTGACATATATTATCAATATCAAATGATGCTTGAACATGGGTTCGGTTGGAATACAAAGCGCAGTGGTGTCGATGGTATAAGTAATATAATGGCAACATTTCGTATGAATTTCTGATGGGGGAAATGATGAGAAAATTATTAATTCTTCTTTTTTGTCTTGCGCCAGTCATGGCAAATGCAGATATGACATATCGTGTGCAAAAAACTTGGGAAGGTGATGACGCAAATCGCGAAGCGTTCGCGTCCAAACATCGTTTTTATGCCGGTGGCATGTATAATCTTTCGTTGTGGCAAAATCATACTTCTGAAAATATGACCGCCGATGGCAAAAGTGCATCTGGGTTTGATGTTTTGTTGGGGGTGCGGTTGTTCGACACTTTTCGTATAGAAGCGGACTATTTCAATACACGCGCAAAGTGGGATGTTTTTTCAATAAACACAAATACCGCATTTTTGAATGCCATTGTTGATGCACGAATCGACAGCCTTTATCGTATGTTTTACAAACAAAAACTTGTTCCATATGTCGGTGCGGGTGTTGGTGCAACATGGGTCAGTGGCGCCGATGTAGATGTCAAAAGTGAAACGGTTGCATCATTTGCAGTAATGGCGGGTTTAGGGGTTGAACTTGGCGAGCGGTTTACTTTGGATTTAGGCTATCGTTATGTTTATATGCTGAAACCCGGTGTCGGAGTTATGCGTGACCTTGCGCCTAATGCGAATCAGTTTCGTGTCGGTGCCCGCGTGAATTTCTAGGTGGCATAGGGCGGGGTAATATATGAAGACATGCCCTTTATTTTCAATCTGTGGCGGATGCAGGTATGATTTTGCATCACCGGATTATCACACAGAAAAAATCAAAAAAATAAAAGATTGGAATTTATCGACCGAACCTTTTTGGACAAAGCCCGGTTTGCGGCGCAGGGCGGATTTTTGCTTTTCCGGTGGCGCATTTGGTTTTTATGAACGCGGAACGAAAAATGTAATAAGGGTTGAAAAATGCCCGAACCTTGTTCCGGAAATAAACACTGTTTTGCCATGTTTGTCCGCGTTGCCATGGGTTGGTACGGGTTCCGCACTTGTTACGGTTTGCGATAACGGAATCGATTTAGTTGTGAATTCAGATGTGCCGTATTTCACGCGTGAATTCAAAGATGCGGTTGAAAAGTTAAAATTCATACGCGTTACATGGAACGGTAATATCGTGGCGCAAAAATCACAGCCCAAAATAAGTTTTGATGATAAAACGGTTGACTATATCGCCGGCGCATTTTTACAACCAACGGTGGAAAGCGAACGCGCTATGCGTGAATTCGTTGCGGATAATGTTGATGCCGGCGCGCGCGTTGCGGATTTGTTTTGTGGACTTGGCAATTTTACTTTTGCAACAAAGGCAGACGGCTTTGATGTGGTCGGCACCGGCGTAAAACGCGATTTGTTCAAAAATCCACTAACCGTAAAAATGTTAAACACATACGATGTTGTAATTATGGATCCGCCACGCGCCGGTGCATTGGCGCAAACAAAAATAATCGCCCAATCAAATGTGAAAAAAGTAATCTATGTTTCGTGCAATCCGGATTCGTTGCACCGCGATGCAAAAATACTAACCAACGCCGGATATAAAATCACAAAAACCGCCGCATTCGACCAATTCGTCGGCAGTGACCATTGGGAACTGGCGATCGTGTTTGAAAAATAAAAAAATACCGCCGTTGGCGGCGGTATTCTTCGAATGCCCTGAAAGGAAGGAAAGGAGAAAAAGAAATGGGCATTCTAAACCTGGTTGGGGTCCAGAGTCCAGAGGAGAGAGAATGTAGGAGGGAGTCTGGAATCTCTGGGCCCCACGAACATTTTCATGCTCGGTCAGGGATTGTTGCCTCTCTGACGAATCGAAATATAATACAATCAAAACGGTTTGTCAAGTGTTTTTGTCAAAATAATTTTTTGGTCAATTGAAAGCCCTTGTTTTCCTAGGAAATCGTGCTTGTTGAGCCCGTCACCCCTGTATAATAAAATGTAAAATGTAATAAAAAAAGAGGGTGAAAAATGACACATGATGATGTTTGGCGCGCAATAGAGCGATTCGCAATGGAACATGGGATGTCGTGTTCGGGACTTGCCCGATGCAGTGGTTTAGACCCGACCACTTTCAATAAAAGCAAACGTTGGACCAAGGAAGGTCAGCCGCGTTGGCCGTCCACCAACAGCATATCAAAGATTTTGTCGTCAACCGGTGCATCAATCCAGGAATTTACCAAATTTATTGATAATCCTGGGACTGAACACGTTGGGTGATGGCAAAATGCGGGCTTCTCGACACCCAAACCGATACGCGTTTGCGCGTATCGGATCCCTTTTTTAATAGACAGCTGAAATCTCGTGTATTATCATACATCTATGTTATCCGGAATAATGATTTTTACATCTGACCCGGTATGGGAACGCATAGCAACCGAACTTGGCGCAACGGTGGTTGCCGATTCGGTGTTGTGCGATGTGAATCTGGATGAATTAAAATCACGCCCATCAATTCCGGTTATTGAATTAAAGTCTGCGATTATTGCTGCGACGGACAACACAAAAATCATGGACAAGGTTTTTAGGAAACGGGTTTCTTTGTCGCCGACACAAATGCGGATAGTGACATTTCTTTACAAAAGTGGCGGCATGTCGGCAAATGATTTAAAGTTGGCGTTGGGGTATTCGCCTGATGCAACTACGCACAGTGTGGAAACCGCGATATATGGATTGCGCAAGTTATACGGACACGATTTTATAAAAAACACAAATGGGATATTTGCACTTGGGCGGATATAAAGTTTTTTCTTTTGATAAAATACCAAGCACGCAAGATTATGCGTATGACATGATTGCAAACGGAACCGCACATGACCACAGTGTTATTGTCGCAATGGCGCAATCGGCGGGACGCGGGCGTTATCGTCGCAAATGGGTGTCGCATCATGGAAATTTATATGCAAGTTTTATATTTAATTCGCCGGAACGCGATCCGCGACTTTCATATGCGGTTGCGGTTGCGATTGCGGAAACACTTGGCTCGTTTGGGATGCAGGCATCTATTAAATGGCCAAATGATGTTTTGATATCTGGAAAAAAAATTTCTGGTGTTTTAATTGAATATGCTGGGCGATTCGTTATTGTTGGTATCGGCATAAATGTTCATACAAATCCGACGGTCGCGGAATATGAAACTGTACGCACCGATAAATTCACCAATGCGGATGTTCCCGATATATTTTCGCAACTTGTGAAAAATTTAGATAAATGGATGAACGTAGAATTCGATTCGGTTCGTGCGCGATGGATGAATTTTGCGGCGGGAATAAATGGGCCTGTGAAATATCGGGGCGAAATGGTTGAACTGATAGGAATCAATGACAATGGTGCACTTGTGGTGCGACGCGGTTCGGAATACCTTTGGATTCATGGGGATGAAATAACAATGTGAATGCCACGTAAAACAGGCGTTTTTTACAAAAGCCTTGACTTTATGGGTATTTTATGATACAATAATTGCTGTCAACAGGGGAGATTATATGGTTCATACTTTGCGGTATGAATTTTTTTTATGCCACGCGTTTCGCGTGGCTTTTTACATGGGGAAAAATCATGCAAATGGAAATAATCGAAGCGCACAACGAAACAATGACGTTGGCATACATGGTCGCGCGAATCGTCTATGCAGAAACATTGGCGAAATCTTTGCGGGTTGTCGAAGCATTAACATCCATGATTTTCAATGCCGCCGCGCATGATGTGAAAAATATTCGACATGTTATATCAGATTCACATATATTCGAATCACTGTGCAAAGATTCAACACGTCATGGTTTTTTATCTGTTGATGCATCGCGACGTGATTTTCAAATGTGCCTTCGTGTTGCGCAAACTATGTTGCATGGAAGATTACCAGATATGTGTTGTCATGCAATAATGTTTCATCGTGCAGAATTTTTACCATCATGGGCGGTTGCGCGTGGATACATTTGTGACATAGATGGAATTTTATTTTACACCTAGATTTTTATACGAGGGTGACATGAGCAAATTTTTACGTGGTGGTTTTCTTGCAAATCGTCGAACACAAATAATGACCGCTTGCGGAATAATGTCTGCGTTATGCGCATATCTTGTCGGCGATTCGGATTTGTTTGCCACAATCCAAGCGTTGATTACTGCATGTGGCGTTTATATGTTGAATAAAACGAATCAACAAAAAGGAAAATAAAATGGAAAAGATACCAGAAAAATTTTTAAATGAAGATGGAACACTAAACAGTGACGCGTTGATAAAATCGTATAACGAACTTGAAAAGAAAATTGGTGGAATGATAACTGTACCGGATGAAAAATCAGACGAATCGGTTAAATCCCGCTTTATGCGCGCGATTGGCGTTCCAGAAAGCCCAGATGAATATCCGCATAATGAATTGTTCGATAATGAAAATGTGCGACAAGAATTTCATAAAATTGGTTTAACAAATTCACAAGTAGAAAAAATTTATGATATAGCCAAAGAATTTTTATCACCGATCATATCGGAAATTTTTTCACTGCAACAAGAAACAAATGCAATATCAGAATTGAAAAATTTTTTCGGCAGTGACGAAAAAATGCATGACGCATTTATAGCGATAAAATCTTTTGGTGAAAGATTTTTACCAACCGATGCGTTTAATGAATTATGCTCTACACCCCAAGGAATCCAAGGTGTATATAAGATGATGCAATCAATGGAACCACATGTTGAAACCGATGGTAATGCGCCCGAAAAATTATCTGATTCTGATTTACGAAACATGATGCGTGATCCAAAATATTGGCGTGATCATGATGCAGAATATATTCGTAAAATTGAAAACGGATTTAAAAAATTATATTCATGATGTAATTTTTTTTATAAAAATTCACTTTTCTTCTTTACTAATTTTTTTCTTTAATATAAAATGTAATCAAGAACAAAAGAAATTTGTTCTATCCAAAAAAAATAGAAAGGAGAGAAGAATGGCATTCACATTCTTGAAGACTGCGGCAAAGAAACCTGCTGCAAAGAAACCGGCGGCTAAGAAGCCAGCTGCAAAAAAACCTGCTGCAAAGAAACCAGCGGCTAAAAAGCCGGCGGTGAAGAAAGTTGCGGCAAAAAAACCGGTTGCAAAAAAGACCGTAGCGAAAAAAACTTGTGCAAAAAAATGCGCAAAGAAAAAATAAAACTTCGCTAAAATTATAAAATGCCCACGATTGTGGGCATTTTAATTTTATAAAAATTTTCAGTCAGATTTGATCAGTCTGACTGAATTTTTTTGTATGGATAATCCATAATCATGGACCCGTTTAACTTTGTTCTTTGGCGCATACGTGCATAACCAAAAAACAATTTTTGGTTCGGTGAATTTTTTCACCATGTATAACTTTTAACAAAAGGAATAATTATGTCTGTTTCCATAGATCAAGTATTTGTGAAACAATTTGAAGCTGATGTCCATTTGGCATACCAACAGATGGGCACCAAATTGCGTTCTACTGTACGCAGTAAATCCGGGGTTGTTGGAAAGTCCACAACATTTCAAAAAATTGGCAAAGGTACTGCAAGTACGAAATCTCGTCATGGTATCGTGCCGGTTATGAATCTAAACCACGAACCTGTTGAATGCACTTTGCAAGATTACTATGCGGGCGATTGGGTTGACGCGTTGGACGAATTAAAGGTTAACATCGATGAACGTCGGGTCGTTGCATCGGCAGGTGCATATGCGTTGGGTCGTAAAACCGATGAATTGATTATCGCAGCGATGGCAACAACTACGCAAAACTCTGGTGATTATTCCACAGGTTTAACCAAGACAATCATTTTGGGCGCATTAGAAAAGTTAAATGAAAATGATGTGCCGGATGATGGTCGCAGATTTGCGGTTGTTGGTGTGAAACAGTGGAATGAATTACTTGGCATCGATGAATTTTCATCTGCGGATTATGTTGGTTCAGATTTGCCGTTCATTAACGGTGGCGAAGTCAAAAGATGGCTTGGCATCACTTGGTTGATGCACAACGATTTGCCATTGTCTTCGTCAACGCATCGCGACTGTTTCATTTATCATGCATCAAGCATTGGTCATGCATGTGGGCAAGAGGTGAAAACTGATATTTCGTGGCATGGTGAACGTGCTGCGCACTTTATCAGCAACAGCATGTCCCAAGGTGCGGTGTTGATTGATAACAGTGGTATTGTCCGTCTTAAGTGCGGTGAATAACATCAATAATCAAGGGGAAAACAATGGCTTTTCAAAATAAAAATTTGTCGGTAATTGCATACGCAAATGGGTTCACGTTGTGGCACTATGTTGAAAACGCAACATTAGCAACAATCACAGCAAGCGGTTATTTTAATTCGGTTGGAACATTGATGAACGGTGGCGACATCATCATTATCAATGCTTCGGATAAAACATCGATAAAGAAAATCGCGATAAGTTCTGGTACGGTAACGACCGCAGCTTTGGATTAGTTTTGTTTGTTGTTCAACTGGGGACCGATTTTTTTCGGTCCCTTTTTAATTTTTACAATAGGGGAAAATAATGCTGACGAAAATTGATTTGTGTTCAATGGCATTGTTGAAATTGGGTGAAAATCCGATTCAATCTTTGTCCGATGACACCGCGGCGGCAAAACTTGGGCGAACACTTGTGGATTTTGTCATAGATACTTTATTGGCGATGCATCCATGGCGTTTCGCGTGTCGCACATATAACATCATCCGTAATGAAAACGGTGATTTTATTATACCATCAGATGTCCTAAGGGTTATAAAAACCAATGGAAAACTTATGGAGAATAAAATTGTATCAAACACAGATGCCATAGCAATAACGGCGATAGTTCGTATAACACCGGATAATTTTCCAAGTTATTTTGCATCTTTGGTTGCAACGAAACTTGCCGTCGAATTTTGTATTCCGCTTATTTCTGATCAGACGGTATTTAGAACATTGGTCGCGCTTTATGAAAAAGAATTACAGACGGCAAAATTCATAGATAGCACAACATCTGTAAATACAGGTATAGAAAATTTTTCTTTAATAGATAGTCGTTTTTAATAAACCAAAGGGGGATTTTAATATGGGAAATTTTATAAAGACTCAAAAATCTTTTGCCGATGGTGAAGTTTCGATAAATTTTGTTGAAAACGATGATATACACGGTCTTGCATATATGGAAAACTTTGATGTATGTGCAGGTGGTGGACTTGTGCGCAGACCCGGGTTAAAAAAATCGGTAAAGTTGGTTGCGGACGCACGAATTATTTCTTTTTCGACTTCGGAAACCGAAGAATATATATTGGCAATTTCGAATGGCAAAGTTAGAATTTATGCAAACGATGCTTTCGTTCAAGATATCATAACGCCATGGTCAAGTTCTGATATACCAAACCTACAATATGCCCAGCGTTTCGGAACAATGATATTTGTGCATCCAGATTATGCGCCGCGAATACTTTACCGAGAAAACGGAACGTTTAAAATTAAAAATTTTGGATTTTCACAATCATCTGATGGAAATGCAGAAATGCCTTTTACACGTTTCGAAGATTCCGAAGGTATAACCATTACCATTACGAATTCCGGTGGGGTTATTCATTTTACAACAAGCCAAAATTTTTGGACATCTGATAATGTTGGCGGGCATTTGTTTGCAATTGGCAAAAGTTGGCTTGTAAATTCTTATGTAAGTGCTACAGACATAACTGTTACATGCAATGGAGCGTACACATTACCTAATGCCCCTGTCCTTGATTGGCAAGAAGCCGTATTTAGTCCGCGTCGCGGATGGCCGTCTGCGATAACTTTTCACCAAGACAGATTAGTTTTCGCCGGGGCTAAATCATGGCCGGGTGGTGTATGGATGTCGCATGTTGGTCAGCACAGAAACTTTAATCTGGGAACAGGACTTGATGACGAAGCGATATTTTTCACATTGCTTTCCGATCGCAGACAACAAGTTTGTACCGTGGTCAGCAGTGATAGTTTACAGATACTTACATCCGAAGGCGAATGGGCGGTATCAAATAAACCACTTACGCCCGAATCGGTGAACATCAAAATGCATACGTCAATCGGAAGTGTGGTAGATGTATATTTACCACCACAACAAATAGAAGGCAAAACTGTATTCGTTGCGAAAAACAAGCGGGATATAAGACAACTTGGACTTGATGCATTAGGTGAAAACTATAATGCCAATAATTTGTGCGAATTGTCGGAACATTTAATGAAAAATCCTGTGGATATTTCGTATAACAAAAATGCAAAAAAACTTTTTGTTGTCATGTCTGATGGTGACATGGCAGTATTAAATTATGATACATCGCTTGGAATATCTGCATGGGGACGTTACACCACAGACGGAGAATTTAAATCAGTAACAACATATGATGGTAAAACATTTGTTGTTGTGAAACGTGAAGATGATTTCTTTCTTGAATGGTTTGATGATTCAGAATTTATTGATTCCACAAATTATGAATACAACGCAATCGCATATGGGTTGCCATTATTGACATCGGGGCATAACGCAAAGCATATCAGAATAACAAAGATAATGGTTCGTGTCTATGATACCAAAACATTGTTTATAAATGATGAGCGTGTGGTCTTTCCAAATGAAGTTTATGATAACGATTCTTTGGGTTTTAGCGGGGATATGTCAATAAACGTTCTTGGTACAAGTCAAGATTTGATAGACGCACCATGGAAAATTTCTACGGCGGATAATTTACCGTTAAAAATTCTATCGGTGACAATTTACGGAAGATATCAAATATAAATAAAGAGGTATAAAAATGGGACAAGTTGTTTCTGACGTCACAGACGTTTTGAATTATAAAGAAAATAAAAATAAAGATGAAAAAAATAAAAAGCAGATTTTGGCGGATATTGAATCTGATGAAGCAGAAAAACAAAATATTGTAAAAAAAGTTCTTGGCGCGCAACGCGCAAAATACGGCGCGTATGGGCGGTCGGTTAATGGCCTTACGGAAAAAAATGTGCTTGATAGATTGCAACAGGAAACCGAAATGCCGTATGAAGACAAGAAAAAGTCGAATATGAACAAATTGAATAATATAAAAACAAAGAAAAAAAATATGCTGATATCGATTTTGTCGCATCTTGATAAACTAGTTTGAATATTATGAACCGATACAATGAATTTTTAAATTCTTGGAACCATGTTTTGGGATACGAAACGCCAATGCATCATCATAAAATGACAAATTTCCTTGCAGATGTTATCGAAGGAGATTTGCGTCGTGGATTGTTGATGGCGTTTAGACATTCTGGAAAATCAACAATCGTTGGGATTTTTGCAGCATGTGTATTATATCTTCGTCCCGAAACACGCATATTAATACTTTCGGCGGAAACGCATCTTGCCACAAGGATGGTTATGCATATTCGGCATATTTTGGAAAATCATCCATGGTGTGTCGATATGGTACCAAAGAATAAACGTGAATGGGCGGAAAACAAAATAACAATAAACCGACCAATCGGAATTCGTGAACCATCGGTCGTTTGCCAAGGAATATACGGAAACATAACAGGTATGCGCGCAGATTTAATAATTTGCGATGATGTAGAGGTTCCAAATACATGTAACACCACAAGAAAACGTATGGTACTACGTGAACGGTTAAGAGAGCTGGATTTTATATTGTCACCAACAGGTACCATGATTTACATTGGAACACCACACACATTGGATACGATATATCGAACAGCCTAATCAGCGTCATGCGAAGGCATCGAACTTGTTAACCCATGCAAGCGGCGCAACAATTCTTTGCCTTCCTTGCCGAACATGGACAAATACGTTTCATATTCGGGCATATCCACCTGAAGTGCGGCACGAACGCGATCGGTCACAGGTTGTGTTAAAATCTCGTTGGCCTTGTCCCAAAGTCGATACGCAGTAGAGATACGAACGATATCATCAAATTTTCGTAGTGCTTCGGGATTGTTTGATAGCGCATTTTGTGATGCCAATACCCAGTCGGAGCCGAACTTTTGAATTATCGGTGTGGCCATAAATTTATCCATACCTTCTTGACTTGGGTTAAACGAATCAATAGCCGAAATTAATTGTTGCAAATCTGGTTCGGATATATCCGATGCTGTCGCGGATTCAAACATCATTCCACCGTATGGCAACAAGTCGCGGGCGATTGAATCCATGGGGGTTGTACCATCACGCAAATTCTTTATATGGCGAACAAGCATTTTGCCGGTTGGTAATTCTTCCAATTCATGCATGACTTCATCGTCCGATTCATCAACCAAGACGCGATTCACTGCGGCCCAACCACCGACGATGACATGGGCTTGGCGATAAAGATTCAAAAGTTTTTGTGCGGTAACACTTGCTTTGGCTTTCATCCTGGTTACTCCCCCCTTTTTGGGCATATTATTCGGTAATAATCATGATAACCTTGTGCATCGTTTGTGCAGATATTTTTTCGTCAGGAGAAACCATTTGACCATAAATTTTGCCCTTGGAATCTTTTTTGACCACGGCAACATTTGCGGACACATGTTCTTCGGATTTTAATGAATTGAAATCTGCATCGATAAATACCGCCAAATCACCGGGGACAACGGTCGCCTTGATATCCGCGAAGACATACGATTTTTCGGGTATAAAACCACCGGATCGTTTTGAATTTGGCACGACAGCATAAACACCGCGACGTCCTTCAAGATTTGCAGGTGCAACAATCATACTGGAATCAGACCGAGCAAATTTTATGGCCTTGCCATCAGGTCTGCCGAATACAGGAACCAATTTGCGACGCGCATTATCATAAAGTTTTGCACCATACAAATGACCATGCATATCGTCCAAATCATTGGACGAATCACCGGGAACCAAAACCGCCTTGACACGTTCTTTTACCTTGTTCATTTGTTTGGTAAGTTCACCAGATTTATACAAAGTTGCGATTTTATCGAACAAAGTTTCGACCGAATGTGCGAAAGATTTTGCAAGCGGTTCAATTTCATCTTTATATACTTCACGCTGACCAACTTCGATTTTATGGTAAACAGAAAGTGTCATGCCGGCATCTTTGGCAGCCTGGGCGATGGTTTTACCAGACATTTGACGTATTTTACGCAGCCCACTGCCGAATACTTTAAGTCCACCGTCTTCGTTATCGTTCATGCGGCGTGTAATTTCGCTTTGCCACTTTGAAGCAACTTCGTCAGTATCTTTGATAAAAATGTCGGATAATTTGCAACCCAAGATATTACAAATATTCAACAATTGCTTCTGATTTAAGCGACGCACACCTTTTTCAATTTTTGAAACCGCCGATAAAGACAGATTAGAACGCCGTGCAAGTTCGGTCATCTTCATGCCGGCCGCCAATCTAATATTGCGAATGTTATTTGGAAAAATGATTTCTTCTTGGGCCATGTAAAGTCTCCTTGGGTAAATCTTGACAAAATCATAAAAAATTTTTAAAAACTTGGCAAGTAAAAAGTGAAATAGTGGTTAGTGTAAGTGGTTAGGGGTTAGTGGGCAATTAGTATCGGGGACAAAGTCGCGAATATGATGTTATTCCAGAATCTGCTAACCACTTACACTAACACTTTATGCAAACTCATCCGGAATCGCATCAATATCAATTGGCATCGGCGTATCGATTGATTCGGTGACCGGGGGAACATCTGGGGCGAATTCCACCCCGCGACCCGCCATTTCATTAAGGTTATCAAACAAACTGTATTCGGCAAGGAATGCGACGGTTACGGTATCTGTTCGACCATGGCGGTTTTTCCCAATGATGATATCCGCTTTGCCCTTGGATTTTTCAAGCCTGTTTTGCCACGAATCAACGGACTTTTCGTTTGGTGTGTTCGAAAGCCGGCGCGACGGGTCGCGGTTTTGCAGATAGTATTCTTCGCGATATGTGAACATCACAATGTCGGCATCTTGCTCAATAGACCCCGATTCGCGCAGGTCAGCAAGTTGTGGTCGTTTGTCATCGCGACTTTCCACACTGCGCGACAATTGCGATAGTGCGATAACAGGGACATTAAATTCCTTTGCCATCATCTTAAGACCGCGCGTGATTTCGGATAATTCTTGGACACGATTATCATTGCGTTTGCCCCCAGGCAAAGTCAAAAGTTGCAAATAATCGATAACGATTAATGCGATTCCGTTGTATTTACGTGCAAGCCGGCGTACACGCGTGCGAATCATCGGCAAAGACATGCCCGGTGTATCGTCGATAAACAATGGAATCCGACCGATTGCGTCAGAAAATTGCGCCATTTTAAGAAAATCTTCGTCATTAAGTGATCCTTCGCGCATCGCGGAAGATGGAATTCTAGATTGGGACGACAAAACGCGTGCCGCTAATTCAGATGCGCCCATTTCCAGACTGAAAAATGCGACGGCACCTTTGTATTGTTCGTTTGCGCGTCCGGAAAAAATTGCATTTGCGGCGTTAAATGCGATATTCATAGCCAAAGTTGTTTTGCCCATACCGGGACGACCCGCAATAATAACCAAATTAGATTTATGTAAACCGCTTATTGCGCGGTCCAAGTCGTTAAGTCCTGTGGTAAGCCCGGAAAGTTTGCCGTCTGCCTTGTATGCAATTTCTGCTTCGGCCAAGGCATCTTTTAACGCATTAGAAATCGGCACAACATCACGCGTTGTGTCGCCGGTCATGGCAAGATTAAAAAGTTTTTGTTCCGCCGATTCAATCTGTGAAGATACCGGGTTATCAAGGTCTTCGACAAATGCCGCGTCGGTAACCGATTGACCAAAGTCGATAAGTTCACGACGCACCGCATTTTCATGAACAATGCGACCATATTGTTCGACATTTACTACGGTCGCACCGGCACTTGCCAATTGGGTCAGGTATTCAACACCGCCGACCGATTCTAATGTTCCTTGCTGGTCCAGGTAATTTTTTGCGGTAATTATATCAAAAGGTATCCCAGCGGCAAATTGACGCAGGGCAAGTTTATAAATTTCTTGATGTGCGGGGTGCGAAAAATCTTCGGGACGCAAAAATTCAGAAATTTTCTCCAACGCGCGATTTTTCATCAAAACCGCCGCCAATACGGCCTGTTCGGCTTCTAGGTTCGTTGGTAAAGTTTTAGGGGTAAAATCCATGTCAAACATAGTATACGAAAAAAATGTTTTTTCAACGCTTTTTTTATCTGGGTATATGGAATTAAAGATTCCGATTGTTGACGAAAACGGAAATTCGGTGTGGCCCGCCGTTTTCCCCATAGATAGAATAGAAAAAATTCGTGAAACGGTTGGCGACAGGCATTTTTCGGCACAAATGATGTTGCAATTTGTTGCGCCTGATAAAATCCGCCTTGACCCCGGTGGTATCAAATTTTATGACACAGATTTCGATGTGCACAGTTGTAAAATCGGCGAAACCTCCATAACCGGCGCAACTATGTATTGGGACCCATCGGGTGGACGTCGCAATTCTGATAACAGTGTTTGTGTTCTTGTTTATCGCGATGAAAGAAATCACCGCATATTCGTACACGACATGATTTATCTTGTTGTCCCCGATGGCATCGAATATCCATTGGCATATCAATGTGAAAAAGTCCTTGGGTTTGTTCGAACGCATCGACAAAGGGCGCTTTCACTTGAAACAAATGGAATCGGTGCGGCATTACCAGAAATAATGCGCGAAACAATTATGCGTGCGGGATACGAAATACAAATTCGCCCCATAACAAACAGTCGTCGCAAAGAAGACAGAATTTTGGATGCCATTGAACCACTTTTGTCCACAGGGCGACTTTATGCACATCGACGCATAACACAAACACCGTTTATATCAGAAATGTTGGCATGGACACCGATTGGTGGTGGTGAACATGATGATGGATTGGATGCTTTGGCGGGTGCGATTTCGTGTTCGCCTGTATCTATGCACCCGATTGGAACAACCGTTCGTAATTATATTGCGAACACAGATTTTAAACTTTAACAAAAAGGAAAAGAAATGAAATATGACTTACAAAAAATGTATTCCCGTGCGCTGGCTTTGCGTGAACCATGGATTAAGCGCTGGTCAGATGCGCGCCGTTACACTATGCCTATGACTGACGAAGAAACCGCAACATTGTTTGATGGTACGGCGGCGGACGCGGCGGACAATTTGGCGGCATGTATGTATTCATTACTAACGCCACCGGAATCTTTGTGGTTAAACCTTGTTCCGGAATCAGAAAAATCACCAGACGCAGCCACCGCAACAAAGGTATTGCGTTCGAACCTTAATGAATCCAATTTCTATACAACCATCCACCAATGTTATATGGACCTGGTGACGATGGGGACAGCATGTTTGTTTATGTCTGAAACTCCGATCGGTGCGGCAAGCGCGTTTAACTTTACAGCAATCCCAATGACGGACATCGCGATTTTGCCAAACGCAGTATTTCATACGGCAACCGTTACCGCCCAAGATGTGGCGAACAGATATCCCGAATGGACACCCCCGCGTGAGATTTTAAATGCTATGAAGCAAAATCCGGAATATCAATTGCGCCTGGTCCAGGCTTTGGTTGATACGGAATTTACCGCATGGATAGATGTTGGTGGAAACCTTGAAAACAATATCGTGGCGACAGGAACATTCGAAACGAATCCGTACATCATATTCCGCTGGGCGCTGGCCAGCGGCGAACTATATGGTCGTGGCCCAGTCTTGCGGGCATTGCCGGATATCAAAACCGCGAACAAAGTTGTCGAACTGGTCTTGAAAAACGCAACAATCGCGGTAAGTGGTATATGGCAAGCCGATGATGACGGCGTTATCAACCTTGGCAATATCAACCTTACGCCGGGCGCAATAATTCCAAAGGCGGTGGGCAGTACGGGACTTACACCACTTGCCACTGGTTCAAACTTTGATGTTTCGCAAATCATTTTAAAGGACTTGCGCGAACGCATCCGCCACACAATGCTTGCGGACAGAATCGGCACACTTTCAGACAAAGAAATGACGGCGACGGAAATACTTGCGCGGAATGCGGACATGTTGCGGATTTTGGGCGCGACATACGGACGTTTGCTGCATGAATTTGTTCGACCACTTTGTGACCGCGGACTTCAAATATTGGCGCGTCGTGGCGTAATAGATAAAATATCTTTGCACAGTGATGCGGAATTAAAATACATTGCGCCCATCGCGCAAATGGTCGCTGAAAACGGCACATTGATATAAAAAAGGAATAAGAAATGGAAAAATTGGAACATGAATACGCCCGGACATTTTCGGGTGCGTCGGGTCGTGCGGTCATCGCGCATTTACGCAAGATAACCATAGAACGTGTTTTGGGTCCGCATGCAACGGACGGCGAACTTCGCACAATCGAAGGTGCGCGCGCATTGGTTCACCAAATTGAAAACATGATTGAACGGGGGCGCGGAAATGCCAAAGGCTAGTGGTCTTATGAACATCATCGACACATTGCGTAACGGTTGGTTTTTAATTGCGTTTATTGCGGGACTTATATACTGGGTTGCCCGCCAAGATAACGCATTGGTTGAACTTGACCGATTGACCGCCCGCATGACGACACTTGAAAACCGGACAACGATTTTGGAAACCGGAATAGGGCAATTACAGCTAAAAATTGACGGGATCAAAGAAGATTTAACGCTGATCAAAACCGCCGTCATAAAGTAAAAAGAAACAAAGTAAAAAGAAACCGCGGGATTTTATCCCGCGGTTATGTTTTTTAATTGCAGCTGCCAATCCATTTGGAAATAGAAATATCCTTGTGCAGCAAGAAATCATATTCACAATTTCCAGAACGATATGAACCCGTGCACGCCGCCAAAGTCAAAACAGCAAACAATGCCAAGATAAGCTTTTTCATTTGTTCTCCTTTGTTTGATACAATATGATTATATTCCCATATAAAAAACTTTTCAACATTTTTCATTTACCACTAACCACTTGCACTAACACTAACCACTAAAACGCATTTTTTACCCAATCAATATGCCATCCATGGATTATAATTACATCAAAGCGTGCGTCGCCCATCCATCGGCGTTGCAATAAAAAAGTTTCCGCCGCCAATCGAAGTCGCCTTTCTTGGGTTTTGCTAATCGCGCCCCATGCCTCCATAACAGTTTTGCGGTGTTTAACCTCTACAAATAAAATCAGTTTTCCACGCTTTGCGATTATATCGATTTCGGCACGATTTGTATTGCGACCGGTTGTGTATCTGCGGTGCAGAATTCTAAAACCGTGCAGAATCAAAAAAGCGCACGCAATAATTTCAGAAATAATCCCGGTTTTATAAGAATTCATATTTAAAAAGCATACGGTTCTGCGGCAAAATTATCCTGGGCTTGTTGCACATTAAGTGCGCTGTCTTCGGTATGTCTGCCGCAATCAATCAATTCAAGTTCGCCGGAATACGCGCCCATCATCGGGTCAAACGAATTATCCGAACTTGCCCACCGCGCGGTACCGGAATTTGGTGTCCCATATTTATCAACAACATTTTGCCACCAATGCATAGTTTTTTTATCGCGTTGATTTTCGAACTTTTCCGCATCACCTTCAATTTCATTGGTGTCATTTTTATAAACAATTTTCCACACAACATTGTCGGTCGCGTTACTTGTAAAGAAAACATCAATCGTTTCCCCCGTTATATTCCGCACCAAATGTAATTCAGACGCATACAGCACACCACGATTTCGGGCAAGTGAATTTATGCATTGCTCTAACCGCGCGGGCGCATAAATCTTTTGCCGCCGACATTCATAATCAAGGTTATATTTCCAATCAGGATGCATAGAATATACAACACTGTTTTTTGGACGTTCGGCATAAAGTCCGTCCGCCGATACAACAAATTGCACTTCATCAAAACTCATACCCAACATGATGCCGGCTATATCAAACCCCGCGACGTTCAGTGGCACAGAATCAGAATTTATTGAAACGGTATTCAAACTGCACTCTATATCGCCACTTGTCGGTGTTTCGATGTAATAGTCATCATAATTTACATTATCTTCCGCCAACACATCATCGAATTCATCCGCAAAAGTGCCGACCGATAGCAAGCAAACAAAAATTCCAACAATAATTTTCTTCATATCATTTCTCTTCAACCAATACCCGTTGTACCTCGAATACGAACACCAGTGCCGGGTCAATACCGCGCAACAACGCCGCCTGGACCGCTTCAATTGGTTGTTTAACTTCGCCAACACGCTTTACCCTATCGTCATCACCCAAATCAAGGTACAATGTCCCGCGTGTTATTTTGGGTTCTTCGGACATGTCGTTTGGTTTATACCATGTTTTTAATTCATAATCAACCCGCCAATAATTACTTGACGCCGGTTTATAGATTTCATTGAACACCGTAACCGTCCGACGCGCGCCATTTTCTGCAAGTTGGCGTATTTCTTGCATTTCGCCCCGTTTCCAATCTTCAAACGCATTGGACGAAGACATCATATACATTGGCGGGATATATTTTCTTTCCGTGCGCCGCGCAACATTTTCAACATCTGGGATAACATAAAAGTATTCAGTTACATATTTTTGTATCAGCCAATCGCGCATTTTCCTTTTGCCAACCTCGTCCAAAGAACGCGGTAAACCGGGCAAATCTGTTGACTGAATACTGGTGCGTAAGAAATAAGGTTCGATTACAAATTTGTCGGACGTGTCGTAAATAAACGCGGCAACATATATGGCGCCAAACACCATAATCATGGTCGCAAATCCAAACAAAAATCCAATCAGTTTTTTCATTACTGTTCCCTGTATGCGTTAAAACTTGTCACATAAAACCCAAGTGTTTGTGGATACCGCGCTTCGTCACGTGCAATTTTAACATACGCAATCACATTAAAATCGCCATTAAAGTTCGAACGAACACGCGTGCGAACAATCCACATGCCGCCATCTTTGGTCGGATTACCACTTGGCGTGATTTCAATTCTGGGGATATCGACATTCCAACGCTGGCCCATTGATTCATAAGATTTATACATCGGCAAAACATTTTCGGTAAAACGCCGATACATATTGTCGCCACTTATACAGTAAATATCACAACCATTTGACGATTCAAAAGTATTGCTGATGCGATCAAAACAGTCGGTTTCGCGATTGCATTGCGCCCAGTTCTTGGCGTTCTTGTCCGGATTGTCCGAAATAGTAAACCATTTTTCGGTAAAAATTCCCGCCAAAGCGCGCTGAACAGATTCATAGTAAGGAACGATTTTCTGCGATTCAACTTGGCCAACCATTTCCCATTTGCCACGCATGCCATCAACATAAATCACATACGGACTGACGGTGCGACTGTTTTGCAACCAAGGCAACGCGACACAGCATGCGATAACAAAGAAAAATGCAACCATCACCCACACACCAATGGTGCGTGAAATCGCAATTCTTTTCCCGGCGGGAAATGCGGGAGTATCAAAATCTTCTGGGTAATCCAATGTCCCCCCCTATCGCGTGAACACTATGCGCGATAAACCATGATGCATGCGCACGGACTAAGTTTCAGTTCGTTTGTATCATATCCAACACCAACCGGTTCACGGTCATAAATCTGACCACAGCCGGCAAGCGTTAGCCCCAAAAACATCGCCAATATAAATTTTTTCATCTGCTTCCCCCTTTGCTTCTTTTGATTATAAGAAAATTTTGCGCAACCGGTCAAGTGCAAATACACATGTTAAAACTGTGTTTCGAACGAAAGCAAGAAACGGCGTTCGCGGTCATGCGGACCGGTCTTTAGTGGCCAACCCCAACTGAAATTCATCGGGCCCATCGGCGTGTTCCAATAAATTCCAAAACCGGCGGATGTACGCAGACCTGTTTCGATATAATTCGGTCGCCCAAGGTATGTGTCTTCGCGCTTTGGCGGTTTGCCCAAAATACCATAGTCCATAAATACAAATCCCTTTATCTGATATTCGTCTGGAATAAATATCGGGAAATTTAACTGGGTCGAACCGTTTGCTTTCCACATGCCACCAAGTGAATACGAAGTATATGCCCAATTGCGACTGCCCACGCCGGCGACATCAAATCCGCGCAATGTTTCACCACCCAAAAAGTACCGATATACACGCGGGACATAATCGCCACCGATCGGTTCAATATAGCCAAAATCAAGTGATGAACGCAACTGCCACCGGTCGTCCCAAAAATTCACCATACCAATTATGTCGGCGTTATAGCGTAAAAATTCTTCGGTTCCGCCAAATCCAGTATATGCAACACCAATGTTTCCAACAACGCCGGTATGCGTGTTTTGTTCAAAATTAGTATTCAAATTATGGTACTTCCAATATGTCCCCAATGTGTACAGTGTTGCATCGCGCCATCCGCCTTCTTGCAAGTCATAGTTTTGATCAAACGACGCGGACAGGCGCAAAACCTGACTCCAATGGTCGGTAAGTTGCCAACCCAAACGTCCCGCAATCGTCAATGAATCGCGGTCATATCCAAAACCACCAAGTTTTTTATAGTTATACATTGTATACGAAACATCAAACCCCGCAGACAGCGCACGCCCAAACAAGAAGGGTTCTGTAAAACTGAACAATGCCTGTTTTTGATATTGCGCCAGTGAACCACGCAATTGCACCGTTTGACCGCGTCCCATAAAGTTATTTTCGGTAATTCCCGCATCAACCATAAACCCGTTTATATTCGACCAACCAAAACCACCCGACAATTCGCCGGTTGCTTGCTCTTCAACCTTGATATCCAAATTCATCATGTTCGCATCTGGGATACGACTTGGCACCATTTGAACATCTTTGAAATATCGTGTCCGCATTAAACGTTGACGACCTTGTTCAATCGTCTGCAACGAAAAAGGATCGCCCGCCCGCATAGGAATCAATTGGTTTATAACCGAATCAAATGTCCGCACATTACCAAGTATGTTGATAGAATTTAAATAAATTCGATTTGTTTTTTGTATTTTAAATTTTAAATCTATGGTGCGTGTATCGTCATTTTTTTGTGGTATTGGTTCGACATTTATAAACGCATAACCATAGTCCGCAACCGCACCGCGTA
>JAZLCM010000087.1:0-10325 GCA_045614245.1 Candidatus Enterousia sp. | reverse complement strand
AGAACTGGGCTGGGTGGGGGTAATAATTTTACCCATACCCCCGGGCGGTTCCGCCAGACCCCTTTCCGGGGGAAAGGGGATTAATACCCCACCCTCCGGTGTTCCACACCGTACTCCTCCGGAACCCACCCACGAAAAATGTTTCACATTTTTCGCGGGACCCGGGGGGAGGAGAGCTTTTTATTCCCGCCAGGTGACGGTTTCAAAAAGTGAATTTATTTCGTCGCGCAATTTATCATCGTTAAAAAATGCGTTGCGCATTGCGGGCGTTGTTTTGTGTTCTTCGTCTTCAAAGTGCGGAATATATTTTTGCACCGCAAAGTTTCTAAATCCGCGCGTCGCAACATCGTGCGCGATATTCAATAAATCGTCCTTTGAAACATATCGCGGGTCACAGGTAACACGAACCTCCGCCGGTTTTCCGGTTTTCGCCCACACGTCCAGACTTTTCAGCAAACGTTCGTACGCGATATTTATTCCGGTAAGTTTTTCGTAATTTGTTTTGGTCGCCTTGTAATCTATGCCGACCCAATCTATTAAATCCGCAGCGGACGCCAAACGTTCCGGATAAAACCCATTTGTATGCAATCCAATTGCAAACCCCAAATCACGGACACGTCGCATATAATCGATTGTTGCATCGCCCTGCATCAATGCCTCGCCCCCGGAAAAAACGACGGCCTCCAGCCTGCCGATGCGGGTTTTCAACCAATCCAAAACCTTGTCCGCATCGTATTCGCCGGGGGCGACATCAATCAGATGCGGGTTGGAACAATATGCACAACGCAGTGGACAACCAACAAGAAACAATACAGCCGCCAACTTTCCGGGATAATCAATCGTTGTGAACGATACCAACCCGCCAATCTGAACAGTATTCATTTCTTTACGCGGCCTTTTTCATCAATTCTGTGTGGCGTGCGCCGGCGCTTAGGCAATTGCATTCGGTGAACGTCCGCCGTTCACAGAATTCGGAATACTTACCGATGTTAAAGTTCCGTGTCGGGCGGATAAAGCCCATGCTGCGTGAAAATACTTCGCAAGGTGTTCTTTGTTGTTCATTAGCAATCATTTTTACTCTCCTTTTCCTTTGTTTGTTATTGCTTTTTGGTTCTTGTTTTATGCCTTGTTCGACACGTCGTCTGGCGTTATGCCAAGTTCCGCGTCGCACTTTGGGCAAAACTCATGCCGACCCGGCAAATACCCGTGTTTTGGACATATTGAAAATGTCGGGGTAAGTGTCATGTACGGAATTTTATAGTTTTCGAATATCGTGCGGACGATTTTTTGCGCCGCTTCGCCGCTTGACACCGGTTCGCCCATGTACAGATGCAACATTGTGCCACCGGTATATTTGCGTTGCAATTCTTCCTGGTGTTCAAGCACAACAAACGGGTCGTCCGTAAAGTTCACCGGTACCTGGGTCGAATTCGTGTAATACGGTGCATCGTGTGTGCCGGCGGTTATGATATCCGGGAAATTCTTGACGTCCGTTTTCGCGAAACGATACGAACAACCTTCGGCCGGTGTCGCCTCCAGATTATATAGGTTTCCGGTTTCTTCTTGGAATTTCACAAGGCGTTCACGCATAAAGTCCATCAAATCCAAAACAAATTTCTTGCCAAACGGTGTCGTGATGTTTTCCTTGCCGTCCGTAAAGTTCAAAACCATTTCGTTCGCGCCGTTCACACCGATTGTGGAAAAGTGATGATTCCAATTCCCAAGATATCGACGGGTAAACGGATATAAACCATTTTCCATATGCTTTGTAATCACACGACGTTTGATTTCCAAAACTTCGCGTCCCATATTCATAAGTTTTTCCAAATCACGGAACAAACCTTCGCGGTCGCCCTTGTGCGTATAGCCAAGACGCGCCAAATTTATCGTTACAACGCCGATAGAACCGGTCTTTTCCGCCGAACCGAAGAGTCCCCCACCGCGCTTTAACAATTCACGAACGTCCAAACGAAGCCGACAGCACATAGAACGAACATCCGTCGGGTTCAAATCCGAATTAAGGAAGTTCTGGAAATTCGGGATTCCATACTTTGCCGCTAAATCAAACAACGGTTTCACATTTGGATGATTCCATGGGAAGTCGTTTGTTATGTTATATGTCGGAATTGGGAAAGTAAACGGACGTCCTTGGGCATCACCTTCGGTCATAACCTCTATGAACGCCTTGTTTATCATGTCCATTTCGTTTTGCAAGTCGCCGTATGTAAAGTCAACCTGTTTTTTGCCTACAAATGGATGCTGGGGCTTTAAATCTTCGGGGCAAGTCCAATCAAATGTAAAGTTGATGAACGGAGTTTGCGTTCCCCAACGGCACGGCACCGCACAGTTAAACACCAATGTCTGCATTGCGTTTTTAACATCGGCATAACTCATATTATCAATACGGACATATGGCGCAAGGTATGTATCAACCGATGAAAACGCCTGGGCCCCGGCAAATTCGTTTTGCAATGTTCCAAGAAAATTTACCATGTGCGATATCGCGGTCGCCATATGTCGCGCCGGTTCACATTGCAAGTATCCAGGAACACCATTAAAACCTTCGTACAACAATTCACGCAAAGACCATCCGGCACAATATCCGGTTAACCACCCAAGGTCATGAATATGAATCGCCGCACTGCGGTGTGCATCGGCAATTTCCGCAGGGAACAAGTTTAACCAGTATTCAGTAATGACCTTTTCACTTGTGCGTAAAATAAGTCCACCAATAGAATATCCAATATTTGCGTTTTCTTTGATGCGCCAACTTGAACCGCCAACATAACTTTCAATAACTTCGACCGCATCAATGTTCGCGTTACGAATTTCAGAATGTTTTTGGCGATATATAATATATGCCTCTGCTGTTTTATATGCACGGGCGTCCATCAGTTTGCGAATCACCGTTTCTTGGATTTCTTCGACCGATGGGGTGCGCGCCATAAAATTATTGTCCAAATCAGTTAAAACATCATTTGTGATTTGGACAACCCGTTCATCAGATATTTCATTTGTGGCGATCGCCGCCTTTTTAATAGCGTTGTAAATTTTCTTGGCTTCGAATGCAACCGTTTCGCCAGAACGTTTTTTGACACTCATGACATTACATATAAATGTCGGCGCAATCTGCATTTTAACCTCTTTCTGCGTATCAGACATTATTAAACTCCAATTTTTGTCAAAAACACAATATGTTGTGTCGTTTACGTTGTTTCAGCAACAATATATAGTTTTTTCGATTCATATACAACAGATAAAATATAATTTTTTTTATTTTTTTACTGGACTTTTAAAAACGGCTATTTTCTGCGGGTTCCAGGAATTTTCTCTTACTGTTTTTTTACACCAACATGTATTTTGTGTCTAATTTTTTCAAGAAAACGCGTTTAAACCGATTCGAAAATTTACAAAAATACAAAATATAGTTGTTAAAAACCAAAAAGAACACAATATATTGTGTTTTAAAAACAATGTAAAACCAAATCAATAATTGAACCGATTCTGTGCACAGAATCGGTCTTTTTTATTCGTTACAGACAGCCACATATGGGAATACAGAGCGCGACGTATCTATCCCCCATTTGCCACAATCAAGACAATTAAATCGTCTGTTTTGTGAATGCGATGTATCAAATGGGATTTCATTGACCGACACAACCCCGGATTTTTCGGCATATTCTTCATTTGGGAACCCAAAATAAAACGCCTTGGATGATCCGCGACAATCGTACACGCGTCCGGGATAACAAGAAGACAAAGAAAGTTTTTCCGGATCGGGTACGCATGTCACAGTGCAAGTTTCTTCATCTGTTATTGCCTTTTCACAATCCGTGCAATCGTTTGCAACAACGCGAATTGTCGCGCCACCACGTCCACGTACAAAGCGCGGCCCCGGCAATTGGCATTTACCGTTTGCCGACGCATCCGTATCAGACGCAAAATCTTCGGGACATTCCCATTGTAATGTTTCGTAATTTAATCGTGCAATTTTATCACCCGGACATTTATATTCCCCAAAGGGCGCAACACATTCCCATACACCATCAACCATAACCGCCGTCTGTACCCCGGCACAAAGCGGTCTGCGTGATTCGTCGGGAACGCATTCCATTGTCGATGCGTCCCATATTTGGTCGCCACCACAACTTGTTTTTATATTATATTCAGCACATTGCCAACGTCCAAAACGAAAAACCTTTTGGGTCCCCGTTGGACATGTAATATCTTCCACAACATTTTCTGTAAAGACACGTTCCGGGTCCGGTATATCATAATGTGTCACATAAACAAGTTGACCGTTTTCCAATCCCAATTTATCGGTCATCGACTTTGACAATGTTTCCTTTGCACCGGTTCCCGCGGTCATAATTATTCCGTCTTGATATATTCCAAATATGCCATTGGTTGCAAAGTTTTTTTCCAAAATGTCCATCATTTCATTATAATCCGAAGTATTGATTGCACCAGTTGTTGTTATAATAAAACTATAATTTGGACGGTTGCTTCCATCAGACGAACAATCTGTTATTGCGAAACGCGAATCAAAGCACACCCGTTCAGCCTTTATTTGATTCTGTTCAACACATATATCATCAAATGTATTTCCGATTATTTCCGCATTATGCACCGCCAAAGCGCATTCCGCGATTGAACGCAAGTCCGATACAACAATCGCATGATCCGTTTCTTGTTCCACAACACGGGTATTCGGCGCAAAAAACATATAATACCCCCCCATGAACAGAGATATGAGCATTATAAGAAAAATATTCATTATTCCCCCTTGCGATTTAATAAAAGTCTAGGTATTATATGGGTGGATTTCAAGTAAAAAAATAAACCGTTTGTGATATGGTGACACAATTATGAAAAAATGTTTGTTATTTTTATTCCTTTGTGGATGCGGCTTTCAACCGATGTTTGCAGAGTCAAATACCGATATATATGTTCCGGTTATAAGTGGCATAAACGGTATAGAATTACGCAATGCATTGAACACAAAATTCGGTGGACAAAAAGAAAGCAATGCACCATATAAATTAACAGTGACATTGAACAACCCACAAACTAAATACAAGGCGTTGGAACCAACCGGTGCCGCCACATGGCAAGAAATCAAACTTACAGCAAATTATGTTTTAACACATAATGACAAAACAATTTCGACCGGGACCGAGACTGCGTCTGAATCATATACATTTGTGCGATATCTTGTTGCGGCTAATGCATCATATAACAACGCGGTTGCAAATACGATAACCGTGCTTGCCGATAAAATCGGGACACGTGCGATTGCCGATGTTTCAAAACACGAACGTGAAACGGCAGAAAAATGAAATGGAAAGAATCCGATTTTACAAAGGGAATTTCCACCGTTCGTGGCGTTTTGATTTATGGACCGGATGCCGGGTTGGTTGATGAACTTTGTGATAAATCGGTCGAAAATTTATCCATTGAAAAAGATAATATCTTTGCACTTGATTCGGACGAGTTGCGTGACAAGCAAGATTCTTTGTTTGCCGAAGCATGCACGCCATCTATGTTCGGCGGTCGCAAAATGGTGATTATTTCAAACGCCGGCGATTCAGATGCAAAAATTATCAAAGATTTGGTTGAACACCCATCACTTGATGCAATGGTTATTGTAACGGCGGGCGATTTGCGTTCAGGTGGTTCACTGCGCACATTGTTCGAAGGGGGTACAAACATCGCGGCACTTGCATGTTATAGCGATGATGCAAAAACACTTGAAACGCTTATTAGAAACGAACTTTTTACAAACGCGGGAATAAAACAGATTTCACCGGACGCAATGGTTTATATGACGACTCACCTTGGTGGTGACCGCGGAATAACACGTGGCTTTTTGGGAAAAATTGCAATATATGTCGATGATAAAAAAACGATTGATTTGGAAGATGTTGAAAAGTGCTTGCCTGATACCGGTGCGGCAAACACTGATGATTTTCTGTATTCATTGACGGCGGGACATATTCAACAAACTATGTTGGCATTGGACAGATTGCTGTATGATAACGCCGAACCGAATATGTTGGTACGCATGTTGGACCGACATTTTAAATCATTGCTTACGGCGGTTGTTGATGGACAATTGCCCCGACTTTTTTGGAAAGTTGCAGACAAATTTAACATGGCGACCAAGATATGGCGTGGTGATGATATAACCGCCGTATTAATTCGATTAAACGAACTTGAATCACAAATGCGAACAACCGGAATGCCGGCGGAAATTTTGTTACGCGATTTTGCGTTAAAGTTGGTATTAAAAACATATAAAATGTCTATTAAACGAAGGAACTGATTATGCTTTCATCTGTTTATGCACCAAAAGATTTTAAAAGATTACGCGTGGTTGGCGATTTGGTGGCGCGCTGTTTTGACTATATTACACCATATATCAAGGCGGGGATTTCAACCGGTGAAATTGACCGGATGGTTGCCGAATTTTTGCGGGAAAATGGGGCGCGTTCATCGGATTTGGGCTATCAAGGATACCCGAAAAGTATTTGCACTTCGGTGAATGATGTTATTGTTCATGGAATTCCAAGTGATGATGTCATATTGCATGATGGCGACATTGTAAATGTTGATTTGACCGCAGAATACAAAGGCTTTCATGGTGATTCGTCACGCATGTTTATGATTGGCAAAGTATCCGACAAAGCACGCGAATTGGTACAAACTTGTCAAGATGCACTAAATGCGGCAATTGCGGTGTGTGCACCCGGTGTTCCGCTTTCCGAAATTGGAAAAACTATTGAATCGGTCGTAAAGCCACATGGTTTTTCAATATCACGCGATTTTGTTGGGCATGGTATTGGCAAAGTTATGCACGATGATCCACAAATTTTTCACTTTTATGACAAAATGTGGGATCGCGTTAAAATGGTACCGGGATTGGTATTCACGATTGAGCCTATGATAAATACTGGACGTGCGGAATGCAAAATCGATGCGGACGGATGGACGGCGCGCACGGTTGACGGCGGACTTTCGGCACAATGGGAACACACACTCGGCATTACCGAAGACGGCGTTACAATATTTACCGAACGGATGATATAAAGGGGACAATGCATGAAAGATAAATCGTTGGAATTATCTTTACGTGCCGGTCATCGCGACAGATTGCGCCAGAAATTTTTAGATGGCGAACTTGCAACATATGAAATTTTTGAATTGATTTTGGGCTATGCGATTCCGCGCAAAGATGTTCGTCCATTGGCACGCATGCTTTATAAAAAATTTGGTGGTACATTTCCAATTCTTTGCGCATCAATTGAAGATTTAGAAAAAATCCCTGGACTTGGGCACAACACCGCAATTTTTATCAAGGCAATGCAAAAGATTTTAATTGATGGATATAAATCCAGTGCCGCGGAACGACCAATTTTCCACAACATGGAACAGTTTCATAATTATGCGAAACTTATGCTTGGCGGGCGCCCAACCGAAGAAATGCATGTGTTATATTTAGATAAAAATCTGCATTTATTAAAAGACGAATTACACAGTACCGGTACGGTTGATTGCACCGTTTTATATGACAAAGAAGTTGTTAAAAATGCACTTGATATGGACGCAAAATTTGTTGCACTTATTCATAATCACCCAATTCCAGGAATGGGTTTTTCCCAAGAAGATGTTGATTTAACCAAACGATTAAAGGAAGCGTTATTAAATGTTCGCATACAACTTTTCGACCATTTTGTTGTATCGGGTGGTATCGTTTATTCTTTAAACGATTCATTTTTATTAAAATAATTCGGAAACATCACACGCGGTTTTGTATTCCGAAGTTGTCGCCACATGCAATTTGTTATTCCACAATGAATAAACTGTTTTTGTTGATTGTGTCGGGGTATCCCAATCTTCACCCATTGGGCGCGAAATTTTTATTATGGAAAAATCTGGTCTGAACGAAAACTGAATTTTTTGGTGTGCGCACTCCACACCTTCGACGGTTACTAAATCTTTTGGTGTTATGTTCAACATTTTTTGCCCGTCGTTTAACTCTACTTTGTATATGTATTGAAAGTGCGCTGTTCCGTTTTCTTTGCGCGCCCGCGAAATACGGTCGGGTCGACCATCACCATCTATGTCATAAGAAAAAGTTGCGACTTCGACCACACCTTCGCCAAATTCATTCGGTTCAAATTTATGCACAGATACGGGATTCCTAAGCCCGTCACTAAATTCATCGCTTTCCGCCGTTCTAAAAACCGGTTCATCAATGTCAATTGTCGCGTTCTTTTTATCGTTATAGGTCAGTTTATAAAATATAAATGCGCCAATCGCGATTAAACACACGACAACGACAATTTTTATCCAACCACTATTTTTATATTCTTGCATTTTATTTTCCCCCCATATTAATGAACGGTTCCTGTGCGCCAACCTTCGATTCTGCGAATACCTTCGGCCATGCGTTGAATCTGGATATCGGACATATCGCGCAAATAAGTGTTTGTTGTAACACCAATTGCCCGCGCAAGACGCGCCGCATAAGATGTTGGGTTATTACCGTCCGATGATGGCGCATATCTTGAAATTGCCTGTGCCAAAGTTCTGTTTTGATATTCGGGGGTCTTTAGCAACGCGACATTTGCATTACGACCAATTTCGGCGTTTGGGAAAATTGCGAAACCATTTATTGTCACACCAATCGAGCCCATTCTGCGCGTAAAACCTGAATCACGCAACGCCCCGGGGTTATTTGCACGCCATGTAAGACTTCCCCCGATATGCGTGTACTTGGAACCGTCTGTGGCGGTATAACTTATTTCACCAATACCGGAATTTATCGCCAAAACCGCCATTCGACCATTACCGATTAAACTTACTATATTTGTTTCTATACTCGGCATACTAACCATACCACTGGTGGTGGCTGTGCCGACTTCCACATTACCGGGGTCCCAATTCATTAAATCCGACAAGTCTGGGAAATCTTCAAATTCCGGCATTTCATAGTTTGGTAAAATTCCACTGCCCGAATCATATATATCTATATCTTCATAAAGCATGGAATTTGTGCCACGCGCCGCGACCCGCGCCGCCAAAATTTCATTTACCCCACCAACCGAAATTCGCATAGTTTTACAACCCGTCGCCAAAATATCACCACCATAAATGACATTTAGAATCGGCCAAACCGCGGTTAAAATTCCAAAAATCAAAACCAAGGTTTTAAAGTTTTCTTTGATATCGTTTTTCGCACCGCGTATCATGGATATTCCCCAACCGATAACAAGTCCCGCGGTAAACAAACCCAAAACCATCCACGCGTAATGCAAAAAATTTTCAAACCCGCGCAATATACATGTGGGGTCTTCAATGTAAATAAAATTTGCATCAATACCACGAACGTGCAGTCCCACGTTTTCAAGCATTATTTTGATTGTATCGATTTCGTTCAATGCTTTCGTCTTTTATTTTTTTGATGCGACGTTTGTAAAGAATCCGGGTATAGAAAATTCTTCATCATTTGCGGCGACACCCGCCCAACCGAACAAATCGCCCATGATTCCTGTGTCATCGCGTTTCATTTTTTTAAACGGCAAAATGTTTTTCAACTTGCTTATTTTTCCGCGTTCAGAACTTTTTTTAACCGTTGGGACTTTGTCTTGGACATCAACAAATTCACTTGCCAAACTTGCAAGTGTCGCATCCGCATCGGTATCAACACACGAATCATCTGCAGAAACAGGTTCAGAATTAACCGATTCTTGGTGCACATCTTCACGCAACGGGGTCATTGTTTCCAACAATTCTTCAAGTGTTTTTTCATGCGTGACGGTTGGTGCGTCATCTTTTAACATTTCGTCGATATCATCAATATCCGTAATTTCAACAGATTCAGTGATTTCTATTTCTTGCGCCACCGGTTCTTGGGTTGCGACGGATACTTCTTCATTTTCCTTGCCCCCCAAAACGGACAAAATCGGCACCACAGGCGATTCGGTCGTGGTTTTTACCGGTTCCGGAATTTCTTCGACGATTTCTTGGGCGGTTTCGGGTGTTTCTTTTGAAACATCCACCGAATCGCGGGCCGATTCGACAGTATCAACGGCAATTAAATCGTCCACAGGAACGCCGAACAACACCGTATCAGAATCCAAACCAAGTGTACTGCGAACTTCGTCAAAAGCGGCACGCACCTGGGCGGAATCAAAAGAATCCGCGCCAGAAATATAAACTATTTTCTTTTTCATTTGCCTCACCATCGCATATTTGAAATCTTTCGGGATGATTATATCACATTTTAGGGTTGAACGCATATAAAAAATGTCTTAAAATGC